>JAHFKE010000037.1 GCA_023245515.1 Candidatus Levyibacteriota bacterium | reverse complement strand
AAGCTTCAGTTATTCTTACAGTGGTATTAGCTGCTATATTTTTAAATGAAAAAGATAATTTAATTCGTAAAATTATTGCTGCCATTCTGGTTACGTTCGGGGTGATTCTTTTGAGTTAAGTATGTGTTGTGACAAGCTCCCTCCAGCCTTTATACTTTTTTGAGAATATATATTTTCTTCTCATGCTTTGTCGTAAGGGTATCCAAACTCTCTTTCTTGTTGTTTTTCCGCAATTTCTCTTTTTCTGTACTTTGACCGCAAACTATCCAAGTTTTATTTTTTAACTACTTGGATCGCCAAGTAGCAAGCTCGTTCGCTGGAAAGTCGCGCTAAAATTGTTTCATTCGTTGTCGGGGGATTGTCCGCCCCCTTCGGTCACTCAGCTTTCAGCTTCGGCCCGGATTCCCCCAAACAACTCATTCACAATTTCTTAATCCTTCGGCAAGCTCAGGACTAAGCGCGCTTTGTTTCAATGCTCACCTGATACAAGAATTATAAATTAAGAATTAAGGAAAGGTGGTATAATTTCTCTATGGATGGACAAATCTTCACGACAAAAGAGCAGGAAGACGAACTTGTTAGAAAGATTCAAAAAGGAAGCGAGCAGGAAGCAGAGCGAGCTTGGCTTAAACTTTTTGAACTACTCCATCCGTTACTTTTTAGTGTTTCCAGTCATTACGTAGGGAGAGGTTTAACGAACGAGCAATTAATTGACTTGGGAAGATCGGGATTAAAACAAGCAGTGAATCAGTATCATGGATATGATGAAAAATACAAGTTTTCCACTTATGCCACCTGGTTCATACGAGAAAAGATTCATAGAAAATTAGGCATCAAGGGGGAAGAATAGATTCTAATTGCGGCATATCATCGAGGATTTCCTAAAGACGTCATAGATGAAAGGAGGTTTTCTTCACTTTTTGTATGTAAGAATATTTTAAGAGTTCCGGTCTGAGTGATCCAGCTATTTCAGATGTGAGACCAGGAATAATTTGTATTTGTTTTTTCCGGAAGACTCCTTCAGTATTGATACGTTCGCGAGTTTGGATACGCACTGAGCACAACTGTAAGAAGCTGAGGACTAAAGGATTAGCGAGCAATTCTACCGTCTGTATATCTGTATAGGGAATAACAATGTGTCTTCGTAGTATGATGCCGCTCTGAATGTGAAGCCCATCAGTCTGTAATTCATAAGTAAAATTGAGAAAGGTCAACCAAGACCAATAATAGCAACCCAATACAAGAAGTGTAAGAAAGATAAGCCCCGCTCCATCTAAAAGTAAGATGACTAACTCTTTAGGTATTGCTCCCATATTTTTCGTCCATACCTGTTCAAGTAAGGAGACACTAATAAACCAAATGAGAAGGATATAGACGTTACTAAGAAAATTTTTTATAAAAATTACTACAATAACTTTGGGATCGAGATTTTTCATTATTTGTTCATGGAGTTAGTTATAGTATAGTAAAACTATCTCTGTAAAAAGTATGGCACAGTTAGTGGTAGTTTACACGGGGAATTAGAGGATGATCTAGGACTTCGGTTTCCTATTCGGAGACGGTTGGAGTAAGCTAAAGCGATTGCCTTCTGTGTCTTCGCATTTTGCATAAATTCCTACTCCCGGGATCTCGGTAGGCTTCTCGTCTAATATCTTTCCACCAGCGGCCTTTACGTCATCGATGGCCTTATGAATATCATCAACTCCAACGACGCAGGAATATGCATTTAACTCCTTCTTATTTTCAGCTGGAAATATACCGCCATTGATTCCCATTGGCTCTTTCGGATCACCTGTTGTGACGACAACATAATTTCCGAATTCTCCGCCCATCTGCTCCATCTTCCAGCCAAAAGCTTTAGAATAAAAGCCTTTAGCGCGATTGATATCTTGCGCTTCTATTTCAAAATGTACAACTCGATTTCCCATGTAATATTTGTACTCTTTTTACTTTTGTTAGTCAACAGCTGATTTTTACAGGCTGAGTATTCTTATTGACATAGTTAATTCAAATTATATAAGCTAAGGAGAGTGAGGGTCCATTCTAAGAAGAAGTCGAAACATACTATGCATTTTGATCCGATATTACTCTGCAAATCGCTTCTTACCGGTTTTGTCGCAGGAGTTGTCTTTGCTTTGCTGAAGCTGCCTATCCCGGCTCCATCAGAGTTCGCTTCCATTGTCGGAATCCTTGGTGTTTTCCTCGGTCTTCTTGCTGTAAGAACTTTTGCCCACTAGCTGTTGGGAGTAACTGTCACGAGCTTCGCTATATTAAGATTTGTTATAATAAAAAGACTTATGGTGGTCAATGATATACCCGTTATGCCCTTTAGAACAATTGATGAGTGGGAGAAGTGGCTTGAGAAAAACCACACAAACTCTTCAGGTATTTGGGTAAAATTTTTTAAGAAGAATTCAGGTGTACAGACGATCACTTACGCTGAAGCGCTGGATGTTGCCCTCTGTTACGGGTGGATTGATAGTCAGCTCAAAGGCTATGACGACAAGGCATATCTACAGAAATTTACTCCCCGCAAATCGAAAAGCGTTTGGTCAAAAACCAACATCGGACATATTGACCGACTCATTAAAGCGGGAAAAATGAGGTCTGCAGGATTGCAGCTTGTTGAAGAAGCAAAAAAAGATGGAACCTGGTCTCAGGCATATGACTCGGCTAAGACTATGGTAATTCCTGATGATTTTATGAATGAGTTGAGTAAGGACAAGAGGGCGCTCGAGTTTTTCAAAACACTAAATAAGACCAATCTTTACGCCATCGGATGGAGATTGCAGACAGCGCGAACGCCTGAAACGCGTGTAAAGAGAATGACCAAAATTCTTGAGCTCCTTTCGAAAGGAAAAAAACTTCATGAATAAATTAACAACATATGTCGCTTTATTGCGGGGTATCAATGTCGGAGGTAATACTCTGATTAGCATGGCAGAACTGAAAGCATGCTTTGAAAGGCTCGGCTATACCGATGTCCGAACATATATCAACAGTGGAAATATCATTTTTAGAACCACCTCAGCAGACCCTCGCTTGCTGGAGGCAAAAATTGAAAAGGCTCTGAATGCTGCTTTCTCTTATCCTGTCGTTACGGTGGTTCGCAGTTTCTCTGAGATACAAAAGTTGATGACCCAGGTCCCAAAAAGCTGGCATACAGAGAAAGATCAAAAATGCAATGTCATCTTCCTTCGTCATACAATAGATAATCCAAGTATTTTGGAAGGGCTTAATCCCAAGCCAGATATTGAAGAGCTTCACTATCACCCGGGTGTTCTTTTCTGGTCTGCCAAAACAAGCGATCTTACTAAAAGTAACATGATCAAATTATCGAGTAAGTCTGTCTACAGAGAAATGACAATCCGCATTTTTAATACGCTCCGTAAGGTTTATGCAATGATGGAGGAAGTAAATGGTAATTGATTTTGCCTTTTCTGGTATCGTTTGCTATGATGCTCGTATGAAAGAGGGACAAATTTATATCGATACCCCCCTTCCCCCTGATCTCCTAAAAGAGCAGGAAGAAGATAGAAGGTGGGAAGAATTAGCTGCAATGAACCCACGACTTGATAGATGGATAGCGAGGAACGAAGCAGAGGAGGCTAGGCCGAAACAGTTTCTTATTATAAAGGGAGAAGATTTAAAATTCGCAATGAAAGATTTTTGGAGAAGAAGAACGAGGGAGAGTCATGGGGCAAGTGGGCTAGCTTCCTGAAACACCAAAAATTCTACCTACACTGTAGGTCACTATCATCGCCAATAAGCCTCCTGCTACGACCCTTATAACTGCTCGTACTATACTTGCTTGTCCTATCTTCGCACTTACTGTCCCTGTAATTACTAAGGCAAGTATGACAGCTCCAAATGCAAAGGGTACACGTACTAAAGCAGGCGGGATGAGAATCGCCAGCATAGGTATCAGGGCGCCTGCCAGGAAAGAGATGGATGAAGCTAAGGCCGCGTGCCAAGGGTTAGTTAGATTATTCGGATCAATGCCTAGCTCCGCATCAATATGAGCCGCGTATGCATCTTTTTCAGACAATTCTTTTGCGACTAGTACGGCTGTTTTTCGCGAAAGACCTTTGTGTTCGTATAAGTGCGCTAGTTCCTCCAGCTCCTGCTTTGGATAATGTTCGAGTTCGTATTTTTCTTTTTTTAATAAGGCCTTTTCTGTATCTCTTGAGCTGCTAACTGAGACATATTCTCCAGCAGCCATTGATATAGCACCTGCGATGATCCCTGCCACACCTGCGGCAAGAATGATTTGTGTAGAATCAGTGGCTCCTGATACACCAACCACCAAACCCGCGATAGAGACAATGCCATCATTTGCGCCCAACACAGAAGCCCTCAGCCAATTTAATTTGGAGGTATGGTTGGACTTGTGCGATTCAGGATGAGTTTCGAAGTTTGTCTTCATACTGGTTAGTTTATCACATTTATCTTCGTAATTTGTTTAGCACTCTGAATTTAAAGAGATAACAATTCTGTTTCAATTCTTTTCTGAATAGCGTTGCGGACTGATCTGTATGCTTCTCGTTTTTCCATCTCAGATCCTTCTACCCTTGACGGATCCGGAAAACTCCAGTGGAGCCTTTCTTTGGCGCCTACAAAGAACGGACAAGCTTCATGAGCACTGTCACAAACGGTAATGACGTAGTCGAATTCATCTTTTAGATATTGTTGCAGCGTTTTACTTTTCTGCTGCGAAATATCAACCCCTATCTCCCCCATCGCCTTGATTGCAAGAGGTCTTACAAAAGTTTTTTCTGTTCCGGCTGAGAATACTTCAAATCTATCACTTGCGAGATATCTCAGGAGACCTTCGGCCATTTGGGATCGGGCCGAGTTATGTGTGCAGAGGAACAAGACTTTCTTTTTTCTCGTTTTATTCATTGGTGCGGCCAATCCATTTATAAACTATCGCACCAACCGCTGCTCCAAATAAGGGGCCGATAAAATAAATATAGAGGAAAGAAAAATTGCCTGCAACAAGAGCGGGAGCTAGTGATCTGGCAGGATTAAGCGATGCTCCTGTTAATGGTCCACCAAGGAGGGCTGCTAAGGCTATCGTACCTCCGACGGCGACGGCTGCTGCTTTTCCAACTGCTCTAGAGTCTGTCGCGACTGCCATGATGACAATCATAAGAAGGAACGTCAGTAGGGCTTCGACAATGAGGGCAGAAGTCACGGGTATGCTAGGTTGCGTCACTCCCAATCCTGCAAATCCGATGAGATGGGCAACGGCAAAGCTTCCGATAATTGCTCCTGTAAACTGTGCAAGCCAATAAGGAAGTAGTCTCTTGAGAGGAAAGTTATTCGTCAGTGTGAAGCCTAGTGTCACTGCGGGGTTAAAGTGTCCTCCTGATATATGACCGAAAGCAAAAATCGAGACCATAATGACCAGTCCAAAAACGAGCGATATTCCAAAATGTCCTAGTGCACCCTCGTGCATGGCGTTGGTGACCACTGCTCCTGTGCCTGCGAAGACAAGCATGAAGGTCCCTATAAATTCTGCGGCCAATGCTCTGGAAAGATTTTTTTCGTTGCGTGCCATCTATTTAATAGTAGAGTAAGCATTGCTTCTTTGCAATAATGCTTATCATTGCGAACGGATATGAATCCCTGTAAGATGATAATAGGCAGAATTTCTATGCTGGAAAATTTTATTATTTATTTGGCCTCGTTCATTGGTATCTGGATTGGTGCAGGTTTAGCTATTAAGTCTGTCGAGAAGCTTTCGAGATCTTTACGAATCTCTTCGTTCATTGTCTCATTTCTTGTACTAGGATTTTTCACCTCTGTTAGTGAGTTGTCAGTCGGAGTTAATGCAGTAATGGTTAATGATCCTGAAATTTATGTAGGAAATCTGATAGGAGCATCGTTGGTTATTTTCCTTATGATCATACCACTGCTTGCAATCGGGGCAAATGGCTTAAAAATAAATCAGGGATTTCAAGGTCTTAATTTATTAGTTTCTGTGATCGTTATAGCAGCTCCGGCTATACTCTCTATGGATGGGAAGATTGACCGGTTCGATAGTATTATTGCAATTATTCTTTATTTCTTTCTTGTCATTTGCATACAAACAAAGAAAAATCTTCTGGAGAGTGTGGCAAATTTAAAAAAATCGCAAAGCACCAAATTGCTCAGAGAACTCGTAAAAATCATTCTGGGAATAATCATTATTTTCATTGCAAGCAGATTCATCGTAGATCAAACGCTCTATTTTTCTAAGGCTCTTCAGATATCGCCTTTTTTAATCAGTCTCCTGCTTATTTCCATAGGGACAAATATTCCTGAACTTTCTCTGACTGTCAGGTCGATATTTATGAAGAATAATCAAATAGCTTTTGGAGATTATGTTGGTTCGGCAGCTTTTAATACATTCTTGTTTGGGCTCCTCACACTTGTTTATGGCAAGCCTGTTTACCTTACCAATAGTTATTTTGGTAGTTTGTTATTCTTAGGTGCGGGTCTTCTCATCTTTTACTATCTTGCCAAAAAAGATCATGTGATTTCCCGGGTGGACGGCTTGGTGTTGCTGTTAATTTATGTGGCGTTCTTATTGGTAGAGATTGTCTTGGGTAAGGCTTCAGCTTAGTTATTCTTCTGTGAGATTTTGGCTAATTTTCTTTGTGCAAAGGCGATACCAATAGAGACAGCTCCTAAATATGCTAGCCCCATCATGCAGCTTTGCACCATATGCGCAGGCTTAATAAAGACCAGATAAGTTCCGCTGAGGAAGGTCATGGCGATCAGGAGGTAAGAAAAATTGAGCTTGCCCTTAGAAGGGTGAAAAGCTACGTAGCCTGTGTGAACCATACTTGAGAGGGCAATGATTACATGAAGAAGGACTATCATGTAAAAAGTATACTCTACTTACCTCACTGCGTCAACGGAGATCAGGACACAAAGAGCTGTTATGACAATGAGAGAGAAGCTGAACATTTTGCGTGCCCATCTCCCGTCGTCCTCAGTCGTGAAACCCTTTACGGCCAGAAGAAGCCATTTGAGACCAAGCAAAGACATAACGACTAGATAGATATATCCTGTCAGTCCGAAGGTGGTCAGTGCAGTAGATGCAATAATAAAAGCGGTGATGTAGAACAGCATGTGCACCTTGGTCGTATGAATGCCTTTCTTAATGGGCAAGACGGGAATTGACGCATTAGCATAATCTTTATAGCGATAAATTGCGATCGCATAAAAATGAGGCATCTGCCAAAGGACAAGAATAATAAAGAATATGATTGCGCCAATATCAAAGTTATTGCTCACAGCACAATATCCTACTACAGGTGGTATAGCACCTGAAATACTTCCGACGAGCGTTCCGTAGATTGACTTGCGTTTGTAAATTCCATACACGACGACATAAAAAAAGAATCCAGTTGCCCCGAGGAGGGTTGCCAAGAGGTTAGTATGGAAAAATAAGACGAGGAAACCGATTAATCCAAGGACTGTTCCATAGGCAAGAGCATTGAATGGGGAAATCAATTTTTTGACTAAGGCGCGGTTTTTCGTTCTGGCCATTTTTTCATCAATACCCCGGTCAATATAATTATTGAAGACACAGGCTGATGCTATGACGAGAGAGAGTCCAATGAGGGTTGCTAAAAACAAGAGAACATCAAAGTTCCCTTTTGATGCGAGGAAAAATCCGCCTGTGGCAGTTATGGCATTTCCATAAATAATGCCAGGCTTGGTGAGATAATAATATGTCTTTATGTGCATAATTTTTAATTCTCAATTTCCATTGAATTTTCAATGAAATAATGTTTCAAACATTGAGACATTGCAGCATTGATTGAATCCGCCAATTGGCGGAGTAAATTGAAAATTACTTCCGCATTCCTTCATCCTTTAGAAGGTAGTTGTTCATTTGCATAGGACTCATATTATAGTTGAGATGGTGCATAATCCAAAGAGATCCTACAACCATGATGAAGATAACAGAAGCGAATGACAAGAGCATTACCAGATTCCAATGGGGCCTAGACTCTTTGGCCATATGTAGGAAGAAAACCAACTGAACTAACATCTGAAGAAATGCAAAGAAGAGAATAATCGTCAGTAATACTCCCCCATCAAACATGTGATTCATGACTGCGAGATAAGCAGCAAGTGTCAGGATGATGGATAAGATAAATCCAGTTATATATGATTTTAGTGTTGCATTATGCATAATTATTATTTGTCCCAGTTATTCTTTTTAAAATAATCTTCAAGTATCTTTTCTAGATCTTTTTTACCATTTCCTCCTTTAAGATACAATTCCCTTCTCTTAGCGTCTGACTCTAATAAAAACGCTTCATAATAAATTAAAGTAAGAGGGCGGCGATGCTTTGTAGATTTAACATATCCAGCGTCGTGAGCACTCTTCCTACTTTTTAAATCAGGACTAAATCCTGTATAGAGTTGTCGATCCTTAAGACTATAAAGAACATACACATAAAACATAAAATTGCTCCCACCCGCTCAGCGGGTGTATGGCCACGCTAAGCGTGGCCCATAAGGTAGACAATGGTAAAGATGAATATCCAGACGATGTCGAGAAAATGCCAGAACATGCTAAAGCGGGTTAATTTACTAATAACATTGTTGGTCAGTCCGCGTGATCGTACGAGCGCCATGCAGACAGTCAGCCATAATAAACCGGCAGTGATATGGAGGCCATGCGTGCCGACCAGCGTAAAGAATGAAGAAAGAAATGCGCTTCTCTGAGGCGTGTTCCCTTCTGCAAAAAGCTTTGCAAATTCATTGAGTTCCATTCCTAGAAATCCTGCGCCTAGTAAGAAGGTGAGCGCCAAGAAGATAAGCGTCATTTTTTTGTTCTTACCTAGTGCATAGAGCATGGCAAGCCCTGAAGTGAAACTACTGGTGAGAAGGAGCATGGTTTCTGTCAGGACGAATGGGCCATCGAAAATGTCCTTCATGGAAATGCCTCCAAATGTATTATTGCGAAGCACTGAAAAAGTAGCGAAGAGCGCCGCAAACATCAAAAGGTCAGTCATCAGATAGACCCAGAAGCCAAAGTGGACTTTATCATTTGATTCAATTTCATGCTGAGTTAGTTCGTGATTTGTTTTTCTCATAAAATTTTTATCCGCTTACTCTCTTATCATGACTGCTACTTTTAATGTTTTCTTTTATTTTCTATCTTTTCTACTTCCGCTGCAGTGATGACATATTCATTTTCTCCTTCCAGTGAGCGGATGATTAGACACGTGATGGCGCCTATCAAGCTTATAACTGCGAGCCAATTGATGTGCCAGACGAAAGCAAATCCGACCAGGAAGACAAAGGCTGCAATGTAGATGCCCATCGCAGTATTTTTGGGCATGTGGATGTCGGTGTATTTGGGCTTGGGTAGTCCGCCCTTTCCCCGCTTCATTTCCCAGAATGCATCACGGTCACGAACTTCAGGTATTACGGCAAAATTGTAAACAGGTGCAGGAGAAGACGCTGCCCATTCAAGGGTTCTTCCGTTCCATGGATCCCCTGTGGTATCCATATTTTGTTTTCTTTGGATGATACTCACAAGAACTTGAAGAATCTGGACAAGAACACCACAGGCAATAATGCAGCCACCGATAGCTGCAACGATAAAGAGTGATTGCCAGCCGGTGGATGGATCATAGTGATCGAGTCGTCTCGTGGCGCCCATAAGCCCGAGAATATACAGCGGTGTAAAGGCTACGAAGAATCCGCCAAGCCAGAGCCAAAAGGCATATCTGCCAAGACGTTCATTGAGTTTGAACCCTGTGATCTTCGGGAACCAATACGTAAATCCGGCAAAGATACCAAAGAGTGCTCCCCCGACAATCATGGTATGGAAATGCGCGACTAAGAATAAGCTATTATGTACTTGAAAATCGATCGGAGAAATTGCCATCATAAGTCCTGCTATGCCTCCAAAAGTAAATGTACTGATAAAACCGAGGAACCAATATATCGGGGTAGCAAAGAGAATTCTTCCTCTATACATTGTTGTGAGCCAGTTAAAGACTTGTACTGCGGTCGGAATTCCGATAAGCATGGTCATGATGCCGAAGAATGCATTAACGTTGGCTCCTGCCCCCATGGTATAGAAGTGGTGAAGCCATACAAGAAGTGCGAGGAGGGAGATCCCGATTGAGGCGGCTACCAGAGAGGAATAGCCAAATAATCGCTTCTGGCTAAATACCGAAACAATCTCAGAGTAGATACCAAATGCCGGAATGATAAGTACGTAGACCTCAGGATGTCCCCAGGTCCAGATGAGATTGACATACATCATGGCGTTCCCTCCTCCATCCAGTGTGAAGAAATGCATGCCGAAGTATCGGTCAAAAAAGAGTAATGCGAGTGTTGCGCTGAGTATTGGGAAGATGGAGGCAACGATAACCATGCTGCAAAGAGATGTCCATACAAAGGCGGGCATTTTCATCAGTGTCATACCGGGCGCGCGCA
>JAHFKE010000036.1 GCA_023245515.1 Candidatus Levyibacteriota bacterium | reverse complement strand
CATATGCGTAACATCAGATACTTTGTGAAAGAAAAGGGACTCTTGCATAACGCCATTTTCCAAATGACAGTGGGGGGCAAGATTCTCTTTATTCTTATTAACCCGTTATTGTGGGTAATCACCATCCTGTACTTCTTCCAGTATCATCTTGTGGGACCGCTTCTTGAGACAATTTATGTTCCGCCCGTCTCATATTTTGCGGTTTTCTCCTGGATTTTCGGAAACTTCCTTTTTCTCTACTACTACATGATAGGTGCCGGAAAGAGGGGACAGTGGGATATTATTAAATATGTTTTCCTTATCCCGGCCTACTGGCTGATGCTGAGTGCCGCAGGTGCGATCGCTTTCTATCAGTTACTCTTCAAGCCTCACTATTGGGAGAAGACCACTCATGGATTCCATCTGGCAGGAGTACCTGATGCGCTTGCAGCCCTCGCAAAGATTCCGAAGCCATCCATGCCTAAGTTGCCTGAGATCTCATGGATCCCTGAGCCTATCATTCAGCCAGCCTATATTCCTACAGGCAAGGTAATGCCTGCTTACACTCCCGTAGCACCTGTGAAGCCTCGACGCGATTATGGCCTTATCCTTGCACAACAAATTGCTAAGTATAAGAATCTTGCTAAGAGTCTCTTTACTTTCGAGTTCACAAAGCCCAATTTTGGTGCCTTATTGCCATCACCAAGATTTGCATTGCGCTTTGCGCCGGTAGTCTTCCTTATGACACTTGATGCTGTTGCCGTCAGCTTCTTACTATCACCCGCACAGGCATATCAGTACCTAGTCTTATCCTTTGTCGCCAAAGCGCTCCTGCTTCTTGTTGAGTTCGTTTCTTTCAAAGAGAAAGGCAACATCCTTGAGAACAATATGTCCAGTCTTTTCGGACTACTGGATACTGCCTCGACAAAAGCGTGGAAAGAGCAACGCATGCGCATACTTATCTTTAACTGGAGGGATACCAAGCATGTTTACGCCGGAGGAGCTGAGGTTTATATTCACGAATTAGCAAAAAGATGGGTAAAAGATGGCAATCAAGTGACCATCTTTGCCGGCAATGACCACCACAACCTGCCTTACGAGAAGACCAACGGCGTTGAAATATTCCGCCGTGGGGGAATCTATACCGTGTATGCTTTCGCCTTGCTTTACTACCTTTTCAAGTTCAGAGGCAACTATGACGTAGTCGTTGACTGTGAGAATGGAATACCGTTCTTTACGCCCTTGTTTACGAGACTTCCTATCGTGCTCCTGATCCACCACGTTCACCAGGAGATTTTCAGAACATTCCTGAAGTTCCCGCTTAATCACATAGCAACCTTCTTAGAGGGTACGATAATGCCTCTGGTTTATAGAAATAAGACTGTTGTGACTGTATCAGATTCATCAAGAAGTGAGATATTCAAGCTAGGCTTCACGGAAGCACACAATATAGCAATAGTAGCAAACGGTCTTTCGACAAACCTATCCGTCACCCACGCAAAGACAAACTATCCTTCTTTCGTTTACCTGGGCAGACTGAAAGACTACAAGAATATTGATGTGGCTATAAAAGCATTCGCAGACGTGGTACGCACGCACAAAGACGCAGTGCTCTCCATCGTAGGCTCAGGGGAGGAACACAACAAGCTCGTAAAACTTGCCTTAAAGCTTAAGCTGGGAAATTCAATCAGATTCCTAGGCAGAGTATCCGAGAAGGAAAAGTTAGAGCTATTAGCCTCAAGCTGGGTAATGCTGCAACCATCCCAGATAGAAGGATGGGGGATCACTGTTATAGAGGCAAATGCAGCCGGTACGCCTGTTATAGCCTCAGACGTGAGCGGACTGAGAGATTCGGTGCTCAATGGTGAAACAGGAATACTGGTTGAGGCTGGAAATGTACGCCAATTTGGCTTCGCAATGAAAGAACTTATAGGGGATAGCGCACTACGTGCTACGTTGTCACAGAATGCTCTCAGATGGTCGCTAGGCTTTGATTGGGATAAAAGTGCTGACGAGTTCTATAAGATAATAGGAGACAGCTTACAAGGTCACCCAAGACATGTTAAAAATACATTTTTTGAACCGGTATTGGCTTTAAAATAGTTGCAAAAACTATAGATTAGTGATATAATATAGGTCGTAAATATGAAAACTAAAAACATAACTATTACCATAGGAACGTGTGCATGGAATGAGGAGAAGAACATTTCTCATGTCCTTAGTGAGCTATTGTCTCAAAAGGGTAAAGGCTGGGAGATAAAAGAAATCCTTGTTTATAGCGACGGCAGTAAAGACAAGACCGTGAAGAAAGCAAAAGAAATAAATAGCACAAAGATACGTGTCATCCAAAGCCGCAACCAAAAGGGAAAGGCTCATGGAATTAATCTGATTCTCAAACAGGCAAAAGGAGATATTGTCGCTCTTTTTGATGCAGACATAAGACTCAAGGATAATAGCGTACTTGATAAGATGATCCGCTCTCTTAACAAAGACAAGCGCGTTATGCTCGTAGGGGCCAATTCAAGACCTGTTGCTGCTAAGACATTCTTTGAAAAAGCAGTCTCTTCGACATTCCAGGTTTTTGAAGAATCAAGAAATTATGTAAAAGGCGGGAACAATATCTTTGGGTGCACAGGAAGCGGCTTGGCTATGAAATCAGCCTTTGCTAAGAAGCTGCACATGCCCAAAATAATCGCAGATGATTCCTATATCTATCTGTTCTGTATTCAGCAGGGTTATAAATTCAGCTACGTCAAAGACGCTGTCATTTATTACAAGCTGCCCAAGAATCTCAACGATTATTTGCGTCAAGTATTCCGTTCTGACCCTGTGGCTACCACACTCAATCTTGAGAAGTACTTTGGAGAACTCACCCATGTAGAACATGAGCGTCCACTTTCATTCTTTGCCAAAGCTGTGTGGAGAGCTTTTCTGAAAAATCCGGTCGGAGTTCTCTATATTTCAGGAGTCAATGCGCTCTGCAAGCCGTTATTTCCTCTCATCGCAACACGCTATCAACTGAGTTGGCATGCAGCCAAATCAACAAAATAACTATGAAAAAAATAACACTTATAGAAAAAATAAACCAAACAGGATTAAGGATTGTTGCATGCATAAACAATCTCCCTAGTCCCGGATCTTTAGAGACCGGACCCATCGTCCTGTGTTACCACTCTATCGAGAATGATTCATGGAGATTTTCAGTGTCTGTAGCTGAATTCAAAAAGCAAATGCAGTTTCTGAAAAGAACAAAGACCGTCCTACCTTTGTCTGAAATAGTAAAAGCAAAGAAAAAATTGAAAAATACTGTAGCGCTGACCTTTGACGATGGCTACAAGAACAATCTCCTCAATGCCACGCCTATCCTTTCCGAGCTTGGCCTTCCAGCCACACTCTTTGTGCTGGGGGACAGTAAGAAAGCAGATAGAAAAGCCCTGGGTAACAAAAAAGAGCTTCTGTCAGCTTCAGAGATTAAGAAATTACACAAAATGGGCTGGGAAATCGGTTTTCATTCCGATGCACATACGAACCTTTGGAAGCTTACGGATCAGGAGCTTGAGGAAGAAATCGTAAAGAGCAAGAAGAGAAAAGAAAAAGAATTAGGAATAACCCTGAGATATTTTGCCTATCCGATGGGTTTGTATTCAGAAAAGATCATAGCGCTTGTGAAGAAGGCAGGATTTGAAGCAGCCTTCACCGTTGACGGAGGAGCAAGTTATGCCAAAGACAAAATGAAAATAGCAAGAACCTGTGTTGAATCGACTATGAAAGGGGGAAGTTTTGAGGCAGTAGTCTCTGTTCTGGGACTCTCTTTCCAATCCTTTTTGATGCTTGGCTTGAGGCTAAAAGAAAGAGCAAGGTTCTTGCTTAAAAAATAATATGAAAAATAAATTACAGATCGTATTTTTAGATTTTGACGACATCAGAAATCCGCTCCTCGGAGCAGGACAGGCTTCTGCGACCTATCAGATTGCCAAACGTCTTGTTAAGAAAGGCCATAAAGTGACCGTTCTCTCGTCACGTTTTCCAGGCTCAAAAGACAGAACACAAGACGGCATACGCTACACACATATCGGACTAGGCACGAACAATATCAAAGTTAATAATGCCGCTTACATACTCAGTGTTCCTTTGGCCGTATCTAAAGTAAAAGCTGATATCGTCGTCGAATGCTTTACGGCACCTATTTCGACATTGCTCTCTCCGCTTTTTACGAAGATTCCGGTTGTAATCGTACCTGCTTCCTTTGAAGCGGAAAGATTTTCCAAGCTCTACCATCTGCCTTTTCACCTGATCGAGAAATACGGAGCAAGAATATACAAGTATCATTTGCCCCTTTCTGAGTTCACCGATGAGAAGAT
Source organism: Candidatus Levyibacteriota bacterium (assembly GCA_023245515.1). Taxonomy (GTDB): domain Bacteria; phylum Patescibacteriota; class Microgenomatia; order Levybacterales; family UBA12049; genus JAHFKE01. Next base: position 6,192 of record JAHFKE010000036.1, on the reverse strand, counting down.
GAAGAAATTGAATAAGAACATCATTGCCAAGATCGTACCTGAAGGCGTGAGCGAAGAGTTCTTTGCTATCAAAAAGAAGAAAGCAAAACATATCCTCTTTTTGGGAAGATTTGATATGGGACAAAAGGGGATTGATCTGCTTTTACAGGCATATAAAAAAGCAGCCAAAACCCTGTCTTATCCATTGGTTATCGCTGGACATGGACCTGATGAGCAAAAAATCAAAGCCCTCATTACCAAGCTAGGCTTGGACGAACAAGTTGCAATGGTAGGATCTGCCTATGGCGAGGTGAAAGAGCGCTTACTTTCCGAAAGTATCGCAGTAGCGCTTCCCTCAAGACACGAAACATTCTCATGTTTTGGCCTTGAAGCACTTGCATCAGGATTACCGCTTCTTGTTTTTAGAATCCCGGGCCTTTCATGGCTCAACGACGCATGTGCTGTGCAAGCAAAGCCATTTAGCGTAGAACAGTACGCAAAAGCGCTGAGAACTGTTGAGAGTGCTGGCAAGATGCGACTCATGAGTAAAAATGCACGCTTGCATGCGGGTAACTTCACCTGGGACTCGGTAGTTGCTGAGTATGAATCATTCTTCTACGAGATACTGGCACGGGAAGATTCTCAACTGCGAATTCCAGCATTTAAAAGCAGAGTAGTTATCAGAGCCATAGAAAGGAGTAGTTATGCAAAATAACAAAGATATCTTTGTCAGTAAGCCATATTTCCCGTCTTTGAAAAAGTATGTAAAGTACTTAGAAAAGGTATGGGAGAATGGCTGGATGACCAATAACGGCCCTATGGTTCTTGAGCTTGAAAGAAAGCTAAAGAAGCTTCTGGGTGTCAAGCACTTACTCTTCGTTTCTAATGGCACAATGGCATTACAGCTCTCAATTAAAGCACTCGAAATGAAGCCAGGAGAGATCATCACAACACCACTGACATATGTTGCGACCACTACAGCCATCATTGCGGAGGGTTTTACGCCTGTTTTTGCCGATATAGACATTGACGACTACTCTATGGACCCTAAGGAGATCGAGAAGCTGATCACGAAGAAGACCAGAGCTATCATGCCTGTTCACGTCTACGGCTATCCGTCCAAGATGAGACAGATCGAGAGAATTGCGAAAAAGCACAATCTGAAGGTCATTTATGATGCTGCTCACGCATTCGGAACCGAAGTAGACGGAGTATCTATTTTGAACGCTGGAGACGTATCTGCTTTGAGCTTCCATGCTACCAAGCTTTTTCACACAGGAGAAGGAGGAGCTATCGTTACTAATGATGATGCACTTGCTGAAAAGATCGCACTCTACAGAAGTTTTGGTAACGTAGGGGATGAGCACTATCTGCCAGGCGTGAACGGTAAGAACTCAGAGCTCCATGCTGCCCTGGGACTGGTAAATCTGACCGGTATAAAAAGACATATCGCAAGACGCGAGAAGCTTGCTCATACGTATGATACATATTTCAATAAAACCGATCTTTACAGAATACAGACAGGTGAGAACGTGAAGTACAACTTTGCTTACTACCCTGTGTTATTTAAGAATGAAGCAGAACTCCTGAGTGTAATGGGGGGTCTGGAAAAGAAGAAGATACACGCAAGAAGATATTTTTATCCCGCGCTTAATACGCTGCCATATGTGAATAAACAAGATTGCCCTGTCGCAGAGACTATTTCCAAAAGAATCTTATGTCTTCCTCTCTATACAGGTCTCACGTCTGCGCAGGTGAAAGAAGTAGCAAGAATAATCGTAAATAAAATAACGATCAGCAAATCTATTCAGAAAAAACCCGCTAATAGAGAATATAGAGAGGTTATAAAAATATGAAAATAAACAATATTACACGTAAAACAGGTACAAAGCATACCACACTCTCGGCAGATATTACGTTTGGAGCAGGCATAAAAGAGAACTTATATCTGCGTGTTGCGAACAAATATAAGCACTTTGTTGTAAGTGACGCAAATCCATTCTTAGCAGCATTACTTCTCCCAAGCATGCGCAAAAAGGAAGACTTGACCATTGAAGGAGACGTATCACCGAAACTCCTCACAAACACAAGGAGCATCATGAACCTCGTGGAAGGCTGGAAGGTAGGATTTGAGAAAGTAAGCGTAAAGGGTAAAGCGAAAAGCGGAAAGACTTCACCCTTAAACCTTAACCCTTCCTACTCTGCCTCTTTCTTCACCGGAGGCGTAGATTCATTCTATACGTTTTTAAAACATAACAAAAAGAAGGATGCGATTACGCACTTTATCTTCATCCATGGCTGTGACATTCCGCTTGAGAACAAAGAATTCTTTGATGATGCACTCAAAAGTGTCCAAATCATTGCCAAAGAAGCAGGCGTTGAAGTAATCGTCGTTGAGACCAACATGAGGACTATTCTTGAGCAACACCTGGAATGGGAGTGGGAATTGGGAAGCGCACTCTCGTCCGTAGCCTTGTTTTTGAGTAACGGCCTTAAAAAAGTCTATATTCCTTCAGGTCTTCGCTCTGACCAACTCGGGCCATACGGGACACATCCTGAGCTTGATCCCTTATTCTCTACAGAGAAGCTTGAGATTATCCATGACGGCTGTGAATCCTCCAGAATTGAAAAAGTAGCGAATTCTATAGCTAAATCACCTCTGGCACTGAAATATCTCCGGGTTTGTTGCCAGATCATAAAGGGAAAGTACAATTGTAATGAGTGTGTGAAGTGTGAGCAGACCAAAATGGAGCTACTCTGCGCAGGAGCTCTCAATAAGGCTAAAACCCTCACGCACACAATAGACGTAGATCTCGTCCGTAAGGCTATTTACAATACGAAGCTGAATTACAATCTTTTCCCGGAAGATATTCTTAAGAGCCTCAAAAAGCAGAATCTCGAGCCTGCGCTCCAAGAAGCGGTTGCCTTTAGTATAGAAAAAAGTAAACATCTACCACTCTCAAGGAGAGGGGCTAATCTCGTTGCTGAAATTGACAAGAAGTATCTAGATAGAAGGATTTATAAGTTCGTCTTTGGCTTTACAGAAAAAGAAGATAGGACATTTTTATATAAATTTCTTTCCAGAACCAGGCTCATATCTTAAGGTGAAAATATCCCTATAATAGGTGCTAGACAAATTGAAACAGACGTGTTATACTAACCGATAGTAATAAGTTATATTATTTAATAAATGAAAAAAATAGCCTTATATACATTCACACTACTTCTTTCGCTTCTGGCGGTCGTTACTGCACCTGTCGTCTACAATCAGACAATCCAGGCTCAAGACGCACCTGCTTCTTCTAACCTTGCTCTCTACAAACCAATCGTGTCTTCTTCTGATGAGCTTGCCGAATTAGGACCCAATCAGGCTGTTGACGGCAACGCTTACTCGAGATGGGGAAGTCAGTGGAGAGTTATTCAAGGCGTAGACACACAATGGGTATATGTTGACCTTGGTAGCTCCCAAAATGTAAAAAGAGTCAAGCTTGAATGGGAAACAGCCTATGGTAAGGCTTACCAGGTACAAACTTCAAATGATGCAAGCAATTGGACTACTATTTATTCTACGACCAACGGTGACGGCTGGACTGACGACTTGAATAATCTTTCAGGCACAGGACGCTACGTAAGAGTCTACATGACTCAAAGAGGAACTGAATGGGGATACTCACTCTGGGAGCTTGAAGTCTATGGAGACTCCACTCCTAATCCTACAGGCGTTCCTACAGGAGCACCTACTACAGCACCGACTGTCTCACCAACAAAAACTCCGACACCAACAGTTGTGCCGACCAAAACTCCGACAGCTACGCCTACAGTTGTCCCAACAGCCACAACTACACCTACACCGACAACAGTTCCCGCACCTAAAGTATGTACTTTCGTAAGTGATACATCTAATACAGTAGAAGGCGGAGGCAATGCTATTCCTTCTTATACATATCCGAATTACACATCCATGCCTGGAGCTACATGGATCTGGAGCTCATACTATGTCCAGAGTCCGACTACTACCGAGACCAAAACATTCGTAAAGACGTTTAACGCAACAACACCTGTAACCAATGCAACAGTCGTCGTCGCTGCTGATAATGACTTCTCGATCCTGGTTAATGGAACCAAGCGCTTCACAGAAACAGACGGCTTCACCTTTTTAGCAGGAAACCAGCGCACATATAATCTTGCCCCTTATATAAAGAACGGCACAAATACTGTTGCTTTCCAAGTTACCAATACCGGTGTTCCGGGATCTACCATACAGTCTAATCCTGCAGGACTTTTATACAAGCTTACCGTTAATGCAGCAGATTGTTCAGCAGTCACCCCGACTCCGACACCTACTATTGTGCCCACGGCTACACCAACAGCAGCACCGGCTCCTACTAACCCGCCATCAACAGGAGGTCCTTCTGTAAGCGCAACTGTCACCTATAACGGTAAAACAAGAGACGTCGTAAGTCCGGGTGAAACACTTGCTCCTGATGGTCAGAATGACGGTTCTTTCGCAGTCAATCTCTCTACTTCTAAGACAATTACTAGTGTGGCTCTCACAGGTCCTAATGCTACCCATTGGAATACCACTCCTGATGGATACTGGATTTTGGCAGTCGCTTCAACTCCGACAGGTTCTGTGCTTAATGCAAGTAACGGCACTGTGAACTTCTCAGCAAGCTCATTTACTGCCTTTGCTTCAGACTACAGCGACTATTTCAAAGCAGGTAATGACATGAATATTCTGGTCACCTATTCTGATGGTACCGTTTCGACCGGTACAGTGAAAATTGGAGGCTCTGCACCAAAGGCTTGTTTTCCGGTACCGGCAAATATCATTGGCTGGTGGAGAGCAGAAGGTAATGCAAATGATTCAGTCAGCGGTAATAACGGAGTTATGCAAGCAGGTGCGACTACCATGACAGGTAAAGTAGGACAATCCTTTGTCTTCCCGGGTAACGATCCTGACGAGGCGATTATCTTCCCTCAGGCACCTGCAAAGTTCAATCTTAATACACAAGTAACACTTGAAGCATGGATAAAGCCATTGAGACTTACTTCTACAACAGGCCGTCCAGCAAGTGTCATCTCAAAAGGAACCTATCCTCATAATGGTAAAAGAAATTATGGATTATATATTGCTTCAGATGGTAGACTGCATCTTTCTTCGACAGATGTGAACGGCACGCCTACCAATTCTCTTAATTCAGCAATTGGTACTGACCCTGTCCTTAAGCTTAATACATGGCACCACGTAGCAGCAACGATAACGTGGGGACCGGGTGGTTCAATGAACCTATATCTCGATGGAGTTTTGAAAGAATCTCAGCCTATCAACTTCTATCCAACTATCGAAACAACACCGCTTACTATTGGTAATGAGGTGGGTAAATATCCATTCGCATCGTTAATCGATGAAGCAAGTGTTTACAATCGCGCGCTCTCCGGTGCTGAAATCCAAGGCATATATAATGCTCAGGAAGCAGGCAAGTGCCGCTAAAGTACACTATGAAAAATTTTGCTCTATCGACATTCGCAATTCTACTCTCTCTCTTGGCAGTTGCTGTTCTGCCTACCATCTATGGTCAGGCCATCCAGGCTCAAGACGCACCTGCTTCTTCTAACCTTGCTCTCTACAAACCAATCGTGTCTTCTTCTGATGAGCTTGCCGAATTAGGACCCAACAATGCCGTTGACGGCAACGAAGGCAGTAGATGGGGAAGTCAGTGGAGAGCTATAACAGGTATTGATACACAGTGGCTCACTATTGATCTTGGTACCCCTGAGAATATAGGGAGGGTTAAGCTTAACTGGGAAACAGCCTATGGTAAGAGTTATCAGGTTCAGACTTCAAATGATGGAACTAATTGGACAACTATCTATAGTACCAACACCAGTGACGGATGGACTGATGATATAACCGGTCTTTCAGGAAGAGGAAGATATATAAGAGTCTACATGACACAAAGAGGGACCGAGTGGGGATACTCATTGTTTGAAGTCGAAGTATATTCTACATCCACTGCAGTAACACCTACGACTGCTCTAACAGGAGCACCCACAACCGGACCGACAGCTATCCTGACAAGCGTTCCGACTGCGACTGCGACTCCGACTCCTAAGCCGACTGCGACTCCGACAAGCGTTCCAGGAACCACGCCTATTACCACCAACAGTTCAAATCTCGCATTGAAAAAACCGTCAAAGGCTTCAAGTGTC
>JAHFKE010000118.1 GCA_023245515.1 Candidatus Levyibacteriota bacterium | reverse complement strand
ATCGTTCGGTAGGCTACCCAATAAAAAAGGTACATCTTGTGATCGGCTTTTTTGTTGGCTGATTATAGTATTCGAACCCCTTGATATATCTAGCGAGACATCAATGAGTGAATTGCTTTTTCCATTTTCGTGCAATAAGAATAACAATTATTCCGCAAATAATAATGAGAAATGAGTGTGTCCAGAAACCATAAGCCAGAATACTTGCACCAATACTTCGAAGTATTAAGTTGACAGGGTGTGTCTGTCCTAGCATGAATTTTCCTAGTGAAGTTTTTGCTAAGTGAGATTCATTTTTTCCCCATGCCACCATAGTTCCTAAGACTGAAAGACCAAATAAACAGACTAATGCCAGAAGTAAATTATTTTCCCACAGAAAATACATACCTAAAAGAATTCCGCAAATATCGATAAGTAATTTTTGAGGGTTAGCATGCTGCACCATTATTCGTTCAATGAAAGTCATTTTGATTGTATGTTTTCGAGAAGCCATATAAATATAGTTGCATATTAGATAGATTATTACAATGATTGTCAAAGACAATTGTATAAGATTTTATAGATGAGGAGCTCTTTGTTAGGTAATTTGCTGAAATAGTTCCGAACATCGTGCGGTAAGTCTACCCCAAATTCCTGAGACATCAGATGCCTTTTCCCTTCCTCATCATATTACGGTAAATAAATATTGAAAATTATATATTAAAACTCTTGACATTTAATGTTATTCATTATATATTTATATTAATTAAGTATTAATTTAATATATGAACGATCTAAAACCTTACCTTGAAATTCCTTACGATATGCTTGAAGAAATGAACCTTACAGCCCAGACCAAGGCTCAAACGCTCACCCCCAAAGCAGTAGAAAAAGAATACCGAGACTATCTCGAAAAGGAAAAGCAGATAAAAGCCGTAACACTGTGCTTCAGCGATATAGAAGGCAGGTTCCACATGCTTGATTATGATAAGAAGTTCTTCCTGGATTCCACTGAAAATTTGACCTTTGACGGTTCTTCCATACGGGGATTCTCCGACCAAAGTGAATCCGATTTGCGATTAGATGTTGATTGGGCTTCTATCAGATATTTGCCTGCCGATATCTTCGGTGCTGGCAAGGTTCTCTTTTTTGCATCAGTCCTGAATCGCAATAGACTTCCTTATGAATCCGATTTCAGAGGCCAACTCCAACTTTATGCTGATAAGCTGAAGAAAAAAGAAGGGTTCGTCGCGCATGCTTCAGCCGAGATCGAAGGATTTCTGATCGACAGAACAAATGCTGAGCAGGAGTACGATACCAACGTCGGCTTCAAGCTCATCTCTGCGGGCGGATACTATCATTCACTTCCTCTTGATACCCTACGTCAATTTATTGATAAGTGCGCAGACATTCAGCGGGCGATGGGTTTTAAGAATGAAAAAGATCACCCTGAAGTAGCGCCCTCACAATTCGAGATGAACTTTTCCTATACCGACGTTGTCAGAGCCGCAGATAATATCCAACTCTACAAGCTGATTTGCAGACAAGTAGCACGAACCATGGGCATGACAGCTACTTTCTTGCCCAAACCCGTTATTGGTATCAATGGGTCAGGGATGCACACCAATTTCTCTTTGAACAAGAACGGAAAAAATATCTTTTATGATCCCAAAGGCAGAGACGGATTGTCTCCTATTGCCTGGGATTTTATTCTCAAACTCCTCAATCATGCACAGGAAATCTGCCTTGTGTTTAACTCTTCAGTCAATGCCTATCGCAGACTTGACCCACATTTTGAAGCTCCCAATCAGATCAAAGTTTCTCCAATTGATCGCGGCTCTATGATACGCATACCCGTTGGCAATGAGAAGTCCTCACGAATTGAAGTCAGATCAGTAGCACCTGATGCCAATCCCTATCTTGTCCTCTACACCATACTCAAAGTAGGCATGGAAGGAATAAAATTGAAGAAAGACGGGGACAAAAGAGATCGCGTGCGCTTCCTTCCTGATAATATCAATGACGCCATAAGACTCTTTAAGTCCAGCGAATTCATCACCAAGAGCTTGGGGGAACAGAATCAGACTAAGTATAGTAATTTCAAACAACTCGCTGCTGATAGAAGTCCGAAAGCTCTGGGAGTCCTCGTCAAAGAGTCCGAAGTCATCTACCATCATGAGGTCACCAATCAAGTCCTCTGGAATAAATTTTAATACTAATGTCCTCAAATTTCAAATTCGCAATGAGCAATTCGTAACCCGTTAACCCGTTAACCCGTTAACCCGTTAACCCGTTAACCCGTTAACCCGTTAACCAATAACTATGAATCAATTTCCCATTTTGTTATAATACCGCCATGACTAACGTAGAAGGCTGGAGACGGCCGAATGACGAGCCGATATGGGAAAGAGTTGCGAACGATCCTTCATTGGCAGATCTTGATAATAGAATAGATGCGATCATAGATAGAAAGAACCGCGAGGTTGCATTACTGGGCGAACTTATAGGACATCAGTTTGACGTCAGTCCTCTCACCTCAGTCATCTCTGCCGAACATAAACAACTCTATAATCAGCTTTATCAAGGCCCTAACCCCGAGAATGATAAGCTCCTTACTCATCAACAAAGCGTTACCCTTAACGTCCTCTCCCTCTATGGTGTCAAACCTGAAACTGTTGAAGCCCAAAGACTGAGAGACACCATAGGATTTGAATTTGTACACGAAGGCACGAGGATCCTTTTTGAGGCAACGGGCAAGTCCCTCACTGTCAGAACACTTAATCCTAACGCTTCTTTTGAAGAAAAATGGTATGAAGAGGCTCACAGCGGAGAGCAGACCGTGCAGAATGCCCGCTCATTCAGCCTAAGGTCTCGCCGCTTCAGTTGGAATATCCCAATGGCAATGGAACTTGCTAGCGCCTCATTGTCCGAGGTCACGGGTATTATCACCGAAGAGGATAATCACCTCGCGCTTGAAGCAGCTTCTCTTATCGTCGTAGGCCCCGAGACTATCGAAACCCAAAGAGGGGATAGAGCATGGAGATTTAACGACTATGGCAAACTGGGTAACATAAGATAGAAGCAAGAATTAAGAAGTAAGAAGTAAGAAGTAAGAAGTAAGAAGTAAGAAGTAAGGCCTACTTTTTCTTAATTCTTTTTTATCCACTCTGCGAGGTCTTTCCAGATCTGACTATGATCTACGGCATCGACGTTCTCATTCCA
>JAHFKE010000117.1 GCA_023245515.1 Candidatus Levyibacteriota bacterium | reverse complement strand
TATTGTATTTCATTGATAATATCTTCGCAACAATGAGAGTGAAAGTATCTCAACGGAATTATACACGGGAATTTTATACTTTGAAGGAAAAACCAATGGCAATTCTGTACAGCCCAAGATAATCCCCTCTGCCCCGCGCTCCCGCAGCTCATCTGCCATTTCGAGTAAGAGTTTTTTGTCCTGACGCGTCACCTTTCCACTAATGACATTCCGAATAATCCGCTCAATGGTAGTGTAATCCGATTCATGAGGCATCACACTTACGATACCATGCTCTGCAAGTCTGTCCTGATAAAAACCTATTTGTAGGGTCATAGGAGTCCCAAGAATACCGATCGTTTTTTTCTTATCTTTTTTTACAACGCTTACAACCTCATCAATCATAGAAACGAATGGAATAGCTGAAACCGATTGTAGATCTGCTAATAGCATATGCGCTGTGTTACATGCTAGAGAAAGACAGAGAATATTCAATCGATTCAATGCTCTTACTTTTTCTTTCAGCATTTTTAATGCCTTATGCTTCTCCTTATCATTTGAGATAAAATCAGGAACGGGAACAGAGTAGAGAACTATTTCCGGAAAATCATCGTTATTCTTAGCTTTAAAATACTTGATTGAGAGATCAATCAGTATCTTATACATATATCCTGATGCCTCAGGACCCATTCCCCCCAAAATACCGATAGCTGATTTACATTTCATATGAATATAATCCTTTCTTTTGCATTTACCTGTCTTGGTTGCGTTACTTTTGAGAGAAATGCCAGATCATACTGCGCAGTAGCACTAATATCCGTAGAATCAGGCGACACACCCTGCAAGGCATCTTGCAAGGAAATATCCCCTCCTTGAGCCATGTAGTAAGGCGGCACGTGGTGTTTGGTGAATAACTGCACCGTAGGGACAGTCGCATATCTATCTCCTAACTTACCTTTCATATTTTGTCTTAATTCATAGAAGAATTGCTCCTGCCTACCTCCGACATTGATTATGGCTTGCGGCTGCACAGCATCTGGTTGTCCAAGGATTAGTGGCTGAAGTAATCCCTCAAAGGCAACATCGTGAAATAAGAGATGTGCAGCAGCATACTGTAGGCTGGTATTCCTATCTGATGCTTCTCCTTTTCTCTGTAGGCTTTCAATCAGCTCTTCTCCTGCATCTGCCTCTAAAAGGGTGGAAAGGTTTGTTATTTCACCCGCTAAATTTTCATTGTCTTCTTTTTCTTTATCTTCCAAGAAGACGACATCTTCTGCAATACTGGGGAAATATCTCTCTACATATGCTCGACTTGCGTCTGCTAAGACATGTGCCTGCTCAGAAGCTTGTTCGCATGCAAATCCATTCAGAGAAGAAGAAATATGATTTGCAAAAATAATTTGTAATTGTGGTGGCTCAATTCCCTTCCTCTTCAATTCATCCATAATCATAAGCGCAGGAAGAGGATAGCTCAACGCTCTCGCCGGCATTTCTTTTGCTGCCCCATAGACAACACGAAAGACAATTCCTGCTTCTTTTGGACCCTTGGACGCCAAATCAACGACAAGCTGTGAAAGATTCTCCAGGTCATGACCCCCGATACGATCAATATACGTATCGTGTCTTGCGCCACTGCCAAGAAGCGTTTCTGCTACCTTTGGTAATGCTCCATTGACTCTGGCTGCCTCAAGTGGATCCTTATTTACCGCGAAATCTGCCTGAAGAAAAGCAGGCAAAAGATGACGAGAGCCCGTCTGCTGCCCATCACTAGCGCCCCCAACAATCGTAAGACCGGCCCGATCAAATGCCGACCTCATTCTGTTCTGCAACTTCTTGCCAAACTTTATTTCAGGCGAAGAAACTCCTGCATCTCTTGATCTATAAAATTCTGATTCAATCATATTAAACACAAAAAAACCTCTCAATTTGAGAGGTTCATATAAGGGTTTATACACTGATAAACACAAGATCAACCTCTCAAAGAAGAAAGGTTTTGCCAACTTTTTACTTGCTGAAATCTTCCTTTTTGTAGCTCTTTTGAGCCGCGTGTTACCGTCGCTACGCCAACACCGAGCTTTCGCGCAATCTCATGCTGTGTGACATTTGCCTTAAGCATTTTTACGATAGAAAGACGCTGCGGAATTTCAATCAATTCCTGAGGCGTTAGAATGCCATTGAGAAAATCTTCCATCTGATCTTTTTCAGTAATTTCACTCAAAATGGTTACTAATTCAGATAAATATTGCTGTTTCATATATACTATTATACTAGTATATGAGTATTTTGTCAAGTGGCATTGCACAAAGGTGTATAATGTAGCTATGGATGACTATAAAAATCTGCCTGAAAAATTTCTGGAGCGATTAGCAAAGATGTTCTCCCCCAAAGAGGTCGAGGCAATTCTTCAATCATTTAACCGGAAGCCGCTCACGTCTTTCCGGACTAACACACTCAAGATAACAGCAGTCGATCTAAACAAAAAACTTGAAAAGGAGGGTTTTGTCACAAAATCAGTCCTGTGGTACGAAGACGCCTTCATTCTGGAGAATAAGTCAGCCAGAGATCTCACAGAAACTGATGCGTACAAAGAAGGGCTTTTATATATTCAGAATCTCTCAAGCATGATTCCTGTCCTTGCCCTTGAGCCCAAGCCTAAAAATAAGATTCTAGATATGGCAGCCGCTCCAGGGAGCAAAACTACCCAAATTGCTATGCTTATGGGAGACACTGGTGAAATTTTTGCCAATGACCTCAGTAGCGCCAGACTATACAAACTGCGAGACAGTCTGAGACGATACGAAATAACGAATACCAAAATCCTCAACTACCGCGGGGAAGCATTGTGGAGGAGATTTCCCGAATATTTTGATAAAGTTCTTGTTGACGTGCCATGCAGCATGGAAGGACGGTTCAGACTTGATGATCCAAAATCATATGAGGATTGGTCACCAAGAAAAATCAAGCAATTATCAATGCGACAAAAACACATGCTTCGCTCCGCCGTTTCTGCAACCAAAGTAGGTGGCGTGATTGTCTACTCCACCTGCACGCTTGCGCCTGAAGAAAATGAGGAGGTTATCGATTGGATTCTAGAAAAAGAAGGCGACGCAATCGAGATAGAGCGAATCACCATTCCTCATCTGACCCCGACTGAGTCGGGGCTGACACTAAGCGCAGGCCTAGAATCATGGGGCAAATCCTACAACCCTCAAGTTGAGAAAACATCCAGAATTCTACCCAGT
>JAHFKE010000116.1 GCA_023245515.1 Candidatus Levyibacteriota bacterium | reverse complement strand
CTTTTGAAGACATGAAAAAGGAAGCAGATTTGCAGCTTCAGGTTACACTTGGTCACCTGGCAAAGGGACTGCCTATCTATGCAGTTAGCTTCGCTGGTAAAAAGCCGTTAGTTTCTCTGGCGGGTATTGTTTAGCTATACGTGAAGCCATCCTCTTAATCTCCGTGCTGAACACTTATTTCTCTTATGAAGAGGTTGTAGTCTAGTTGGTTAACGTGCCCGTCGTCGCTGATATCTGCTATTGATGACTTTTTGAAATCACAAAAGGCAGGATCCATAATGTCACTATAACAGCCCATTAAGAAATTATAATCTAGAACGTTAATGGCATTGTTGCTATCAAAATCTCCTGCAACCAGTGTTATCGGAGGCATTACTTCTTGCGTAAAGGCAGAAATATGTTGTACTCCCGGCACGCTTCGGACGAGATAGCTGTCTATTTTAATTTTGATAGTATAATCTCCCGACGATAGAGTATTCCCCATGTCTATAACGCCTAAGTAGGCTCCTTTGTCGTCGTTATATCTGACATAGCCATCGTTCTTACTCAGAACAAGCTGACCGGATGAATTGTACACGTTGACGACAGTTGCTCGTTGGTTTCTGTCAGGACTCTTATTGCTAAAGGCGCTGTTATCCGGATTCACGGTGTCGCCACTACGGCCTATGGCGTGAAGATATACTGTAAAAGAAAATTCAGTTGAGGACATAGACTGTGCGGATGCTCTTGTTTTCTGGCTATCCTGTAGGGCATTGAAGGTGACTGGGAGAACAAGGGCCGCAAAGAAAAAGAGAGCCCACCCCAAAATCATTTTATTTTGTTTAAGATACGATTTCTTCATATTAATATTAATCCCCATTCTGGACAGCTATTTCTCTTATGAACAGGTTGTAGTCTGTCTGATTTATTTTACTATCATCGTTAAGATCAGCCAAGACGCGTTGCTGCTCTGGGCATAACTTGGGAGCACCAATATCACTATAACAGTCCATAAGTAAATTATAATCTAGAACGTTAATGGTGTTATCTCCATTTACATCCCCTGCTACCAGAGATACTATTGGTAATGTTGTCCGTCCATTGCCAAGGACATTCTGATTTCCAGGGAAGAGCTTTTGTAAATATCTATCAGTCTTAACTTTCAGTATGTAGTCATCGGTGTTGATTACACCCACTCCCACGTCAACTGTCCCACCAAACATTCCCGTATTTTTATCATAAATAACGATTCCGTCTTTTGTACCAAGGAGAACATTGGAGGTGTTGAAGAATGATATAAGGACTTTCCTATCTCCATGCTGAGGCTCTTTGTTGCTAAGGGTACTCGCTGTCGGATTGGTGTTATCTCCGCTATTGCCTACGCCATGTAAGAGCATGCTGAGGTTAAGAACAGCCGAATTTGGAAGAGGAGTTGGCGTTGGCGTAGGAACAGCCGTGGGGGAGAGGGCTACTGTCGGACTAACGGTAATTGGTGCAAATGTTGTTCCGGGTGATGTTGGACTGACAGGAAAGTCTCCTCCTTCTCCGATCACAAAGTATGCAGGTACTGCTGTAGAGATTACGTTCTCAAATGCGTGATCGGATGGGGCGACAGAATATGCTTGGGTGCTTGTTTCAAATGAGACCCTCGTTCGTTGTCCGTTCGTTCTCATGTTAGCGATCAAATTAAGCGTTGCTATTTTTGTGGGAGCACTAATTGCCAAGTTCGGGTCAATTCCGACTGAAAGAGTGACTTTCACGGTGCCGCTACTTGTATTCACGACAGGTCCTTCAATGGTTGCGGGGAAGGAATTTCGATTGATAACCAGTGTATTTGCTCCCGCATCACGAAATTTTCCTGAGTCGTAAGAGATAGATAGCTTCAAAGTAGAGACTTTGTTTGCTCCAGGATTAAGCATTATATCTAGTGCTACTGGATCATTAATGCCTTTTTGGATTGGTGTTTCGAACGAGGACGCTGGCGAGAAGCTCACTATAGTAGAGGCTGACGCTCTACTTCTTAGCTCCTGGCTTTTATTAACAGTAAAGACTATTGATGTAGCACCCAGGAGGAGGAAGAGAAGAAGTAGATAGGATGGTAGTTTATTTTTCATCTGATAAAAAAGGTGTCAATTTAACGGTAAAATATTGAGCCTGTTATGTCAAGAGGTGGTTGCTGAGTTTTCTTGGGGCTCAAGAAGATCTTTGCGCCATAGGTCGCATTCAGAGTGCCGGTGTCTCCTTTTATTTTTATTGTTGTTTTGGGAAGAAAATCAAGCGCTGTTTCCTTTTGAATAGCACCTGCTGATTTCATAAATGAGATTATTGCAACAGGATTTTGACTTGATGGTACGTTTTCGCTTGATGTGGATTCCAGAGCGTACGATATTCTGCCGTTATTATAATCGATGTTTTTTAATAGAATTTTTTGGTTTATGAAAAAGTTGCCTGGGACTATATCTATATTTGTTAAGACCTTCGGGTCAAAAGAAATCTCAAGTTGAGCAAGAGTAGGGGAAGCTCCTTTAAAATCCAAAATAACGTTGACATAATTTGATCTGCCTTCTTGTATATTTTGTACATTTGGAGAGAGATAGAGAACATTTTCCAAGCTTAATTTCTTTTGGACATCTTTCTGAAGCGGGGCAGTTTGCTTCGTCTTGTTATCTAAGAGACGATCTAGGAGAGAGGATGCGAAAGGGAGATTGTGTGAGAATGCATAATGCAGTGTCAGGAAAGATAGCAGTACGGCAAAAAGAAGAAGGAAAAGTATGACAGTGCTTTTTGACATTAGTTGCCCGGCTGTGTAGATATCTCACGTAGGAAAAGATTGTAATCAAGCTGATTTACAAAGCTGTCATCGTTAAGATCTGTAAAGTCCTTTTTGGTACTGGCAGTACAGTTGACTGCAACATTGAGATCGCTATAGCAATCAACTAAGAGATTGTAATCCAGAATATTTATCCTATTATCATTATTTATATCGCCTGCCACAAGAGCGACGGGACTAATGGTGTTATTTTGCTTCAGCTTTATGGTTTGGATCTCTGCTACTTGTCTTCTGAGATACTTGCTTACCTTTATTTTTACGGTGTAAAGGCCTTCTGTTATAGTAGTCACGAAAGGAACAGTGCCTTTGTAGTTTCCGCCTGCCTGATTGTAGGTGATTTGGCCTGCGCCACTACCGACAAGCATGTTCGAACTATTGAAGATCTGAATATCTGCAGGAACTGTCGGGTGTTTTGGGTTTTTATTACTCAAGCTTCCTT
>JAHFKE010000115.1:1021-3284 GCA_023245515.1 Candidatus Levyibacteriota bacterium | reverse complement strand
GTCCCCACCTAACGGTATAGCTGTTTTCTCGATTTCACCCAGAATTTCATCAGAGAATATGAGTTCCTGTTTCTTTTCCGCAGACTCCTTGGATTGCCATATTTTTAGCACTCTTCGGGCAAGCTCAATGAATTTAGCTTCGTTTGACTGCACCAACTCTTTGGATATGAAAGATTCTCTTGTGTTTGTCATAATATAAATAAGCTATTCTGTGCTCCCGGAGGGACTCGAACCCCCAACAACAGGTTCGAAGCCTGTTGTGATATCCATTTCACCACGGGAGCAGGATATTGGCACAGTATATATAATTTAAATGATAATTACCAGGGCTTTATTTACAAACTAAAGCATGAAGAGTATAATTAATATATCATTAATATAGTTTATAAATGAGAAAAGACAAAAAATATATTTTTGATTTACGTAAAACAGGGAAGACTTATACTGAAATTTCAATTCTAACAGGGGTTTCAAAAGCAACCCTCTCTGTTTGGTTTAAAAACAACAGCTGGGCTAAAGAGGTTCTAAACCAACATTTATCACAGGAAGCAATCTTACACAGGGTTACCCTAATGAATTTAGCCAGATCAAAAAAAATGGTCGATCATTATGCGCAAATACGTAAAAAGGCCTCAGAAAAGTTTTCGAAATATAAGAATGATCCTATTTTTGTTGCTGGTCTGATGCTATATCTTGGCGAGGGGGATAAAAATCTAAAACTCAATCCTGTGAGGATCAGCAACGTCGATTTCAACGTTTTAAAGATTTTCATTAGCTTTTCTAAACTATACTTAGATATACCAATCGAAAGGATAAAATGCTGGTTGTTATTATATCCAGATCTAGACAAATCAACATGCGAAGAAAAATGGCAAAAGGAATTGGGTCTAACTCCCAATAATTTTTATAAATCACAAATAATACAAGGTCGACATAAGACCAAGAGGTTGATTTATGGCGTGGGAAATATTATAATCGGCAGTAAGTATTTAAAGGTGGAGGTAATTGAGTTAATTAGACTCTTATCTGAGTATCTTTTACAGGCGGATATGGTTTAATGGTAGAACTCGTGCTTGCCAAGCACGGGGTCGGGGTTCGATTCCCCGTGTCCGCACAAAGTAAGGACAAGCAAGCAACTGCTTTGCTTGTCTTGGAAGTTAAATTGTTTAAAGGCTCAAATAAGGGTACTATTGATTAACGGGCACGTGGCGGAATTGGTATACGCGTATGTCTCAGAAGCATATGTCGCAAGACTTGAGGGTTCAAATCCCTCCGTGCCCACCAAACGTTTTACCCGCCAGAACGTATCGTTCCCCGACAGAATGGACTTGTCGGGCTGGGGTACGGGCGGGTGAATAACGACTATGACTTTAAAAATCCCATCTGAAGTTTCACAAGTAACAGAAACCTTGCAGAAGGCTGGTTTCGAGGCGTATTTGGTGGGAGGTTGTGTTAGAGATCTTATACTGGGTCGAGAACCGAAAGATTGGGACGTTACAACGAATGCTAATCCAGAGCAGATACAAGCGTTATTCGTGAAAACATTTTATGAGAACGATTTTGGTACAGTTGGGGTGGTAAATGAGAATGTTACACAAGAAACAATGAAGGTCGTTGAAGTGACCCCATTCAGAATTGAAGGAAAATATAGCGATTTTAGACATCCAGATTCAGTAAAATTTGCAGAGAAACTCGAAGACGACCTTAAAAGACGTGATTTTACAATGAACGCGATTGCGTATGATCCAGACAAAGGACAGTTGATTGATCTATATAAAGGACAGGATGATATAAAGGACAATGTTATCCGGACTGTAGGCGAGCCGGGAGGTCGCTTTACAGAGGATGCCCTACGCATTATCCGTGCCATTAGGTTTTCCACAGAGTTAGGTTTCATGATTAACAAGGAGACGAGCGATGCTATCGAGAAGTATGCCGATCTTTTGTCTAAGATTTCAATCGAGAGGATCCGAGAAGAGTTCAATAAGATATTAATGTCGCCAAATCCAATGGTGGGGATAATAATGCTCCATAGGTATGGAATCTTGAAATATATTATTCCGGAGTTAGAGGAGGGGATTGGGATGGAGCAGAATGGTGATCATATATATGATATTTGGGAACACAACCTACGTGCGCTGAATCACTCGGCAGATAGAGCCTGGCCTCTTGATGTGCGTTTGGCTGCTCTCCTCCACGATGTAGGCAAGTCCCGAACAAGGGTTTGGAGCAAGGAGAAAGAGGACTGGACATTTTACGGGCA
>JAHFKE010000115.1:0-1011 GCA_023245515.1 Candidatus Levyibacteriota bacterium | reverse complement strand
TGGGTGGCAAGATGTCAACGAAGATCCTTGTGCGGTTAAAATACTCTAATGATATTATCGAAAAAGTGGCAAAACTTGTCCGACACCATCTCTTCTTTTCCGATATTGAGAAGATAACACTCTCTGCCGTTAGAAGGATTGTTAGGAATGTCGGTCCGGAAAATGTATGGGACCTGATGAAAGTGCGGGCCTGCGATAGAATCGGCATGGGAAGGCCTAAAGAGATGCCATATAGACTCCGTAAATATGAATCGATGATTGAGGAGGCGATGCGGTCGCCTGTATCGGTAGGAATGCTAAAGATAGATGGTAATAGAATAATCGAAATTACAAAAAATCCTCCCGGACCAAAAATTGGCTATATCCTGCATGCCCTCCTAGAAGAGGTGTTGGAAGATCCGAATTTAAATACAGCAGAATATCTAGAAAAAAAGTCTACGGAGCTGATAAACTTATCCGCCGACGAACTAAGGGTGCTAGGAGAGAAGGGTAAGGAATCAAAAGAAGGAGTGGAGGAAAAAGAGTTGGCGGAGATACGAAAGAAGTACAGGGTTAAATGAAATAAATGGACGCACGAAAACTTGACTAGATAGACCCTGTTCTATATCCTGTAATTGATTATTGTTCTTTATTTACAGGACGGAAAGGAGATACTGCGATGGCTAATCCCTCATATTTATCAAAGGCAGACTATGATTTGGCCCAGGAAATCTTGAATTGGGAGATAAGTTTAAAGGATAAACTCATCTCTGGATTTATGAAGGTAGAGGTCTCTCATCTCGCCGAATTCCAATCAATACTTAAGGTGCAAGGAATTTGTGGCCGATGTAATTTCGTTGCCAATAGTGGCATTTGCACATTCCACCTTAATATTTCTCAGGTAGTTCAGCTGTTAAAAACAGATCCCAATTATCTAGTCTCCATTGAACTCTCAAAGAGATTGCGTCTAATGCAAACTAAATAATACCAATGTCCGACTAAAATGTCGGACGTTTCCAATTTGTGGTAAAA
>JAHFKE010000114.1 GCA_023245515.1 Candidatus Levyibacteriota bacterium | reverse complement strand
CAGCTTCAAAGAACTCTCCAAGGATCTCTTCGTCCCAATCACCATGTACGCGATTAGACGTAAGGAGGTATTGCTTGTACTCGCGCTCAGTAAGTGCGCGAGAAGGCACACGAACATCTATCAGCTCTTCGCCGCGACCCATGAGCTGAAGAACGGCACAGCGTTGGTGGCCTGCAATGATGCGATTCTTCGTATCGATCGCAGGGATCTCTACGAGGTCAAACTTCTTAAGAGACTTGATAAGGTCATCAGTCTGCTTTTGAGACATCTTGCGTGGGTTCTGCTTGAACGGGAGCAGATCCTTCACGCGGCGCTGCTCAGTGCGCCAAGTGAGTTTGGTCATAAACAGTAACGGCTAACGAATAAAACCGTTTAAGTACTGTTGAGTTGCCGTTGAGTTACTGTTTAGGTGCCCCTTTCGGATTGCTGTAATTATAAAACACCCCCATGCCCGTCGAGGGAGGGGGTGTGGATAACGCAACATCCTGTCAATAGTGTCAAGGGTGTAAAGAATGTAAATGACTGTCGGTAACCCCCTTCGCAAATCCCACGGGTCTGCTAGGGTTCAAAGTGATAGCCCAAAGTGCTATCATTGTTCTTGCAGACAATTAAATATAAGCCGACCTAACCCCTCTAGAAATAGAGGATATGGTCGCAAATCCCGCTAGAGATCAAAGGACTCCTCGTCAGAGTCACTCTAGCGGGTCATATCCGGAAACGGGTATGGGCAAGGCCGAAAGGTTTTGTCGCAATGGCGAGGAGCCTTTTGATTACCTGAAGGTTCCCACCGTTTAAAACCCCGCTAGGGACATATGAATAGTTTATTTCTCGCTCTTTTTCTTTTAGCAATCGCAGGTTGGATAGTTGGTGCGATCAAGCCCTCGTGGGTCAAGTTGCCCACACGTAAAAGCGTCTCAATGTGGTTTGGTGGTGCAGTTCTTGTTTTCTTTATTCTCTTTGGTGTCACGAGCAGTCCTTCAACTGCTCCGGCTATAGTTGCCACCACTGAAGTCTCACCAGAAGTTCCCGCAGTCACTACGCAGCAGGAAAATACGCCCGCTCCGACTGCGACACCTGTGGCGGCTCCTGCACCAGCACAGCCCGATCTGGAAACCACGCTGAAAGGCATAGTGGCGAAAGCGACCGGAACAACAGACGTTGCTTATCGCAGTATCGAGATTGAAAACGATGATTCCGACAGGCCAGCAGGATCGAAGATGCTGACCGTCGATGTGAATGTCACGAGCTTCTACAACCGAGACGCGTTTATCAAAGACACCGGAAAGTTGGCAGCACAGCTTTTCCAAGCCACAGTTCCGTCATCGCTCAAGCCCTACGACATATTTATCTGGTTCCACGGCGAGACAACTGACCGATATGGCAACAAAAAGGATAGCGTGATCACCGTCTACTCAATCGACAAGGTAACCTACGCGAAGATCAACTGGTCCAACTTCGACCCTAAGACGCTCTGCGATTTCCTCAAACAAGAGGAGAAAATACAAGGTGTAGGTACTGGGCCGTCCTGCACGATTACGGCCAACGTCCAATAAAAGTGGTCCTTTTGAGGCGTATAGCTAGGGTCATGTGAAAGTCGTAAGATGAAGGTGTTCGCATGACCCACCATGGCTTCAAAGAAAATCGGCAGGAACGAAAATATACCTTTCTATTTTGAAACCCTATTAGCAGGAATAGGGTTTTTAGAGCTTCTTCAAAAGGATTCAACTCTATCAAGAATGCAGGTTAAGCCTGACAGAATTGGTGGTTCACCTAGAAGGATTGAGGATTTGACGAAATTTTACCAAGACGGTTCTGTTGAGGTAATACAAATTAAACATACGCAGGCGGCGGATACTTTTACTTTTAGTGATCTTTGGAGAGTTAACGCCATAGAAAGTAAGGAAAGTGATTCTGGTAAAAAAGAAGGTGTAGATGTATTCAAGTTTCTTAAAAGTTGGAGAAATCATAGAAAAGATACCGACTCTGTATTACTTACGATTCTCACGAATCGTAAGACAACAGAAGATTTTGCCAATTTTCTCTCCGACATAGCAGCGGTAAATACAAATACATTAAAGTGGAAGGACTTTAAGAAAAAGTACTCAACTCAACTTAAGGCTGTTGAGACAAATTGTAGTAGTAAGCCCTTCCAAGATCCTACCGAATTAAAAAACTTTATCTGTTCCCTGAGACTTATAAATGTCTCGGAAATTGAAGGGTTGGAGAAGGAAATATCAGATAAGCTGACTAGCTTTGGCATTGCTCATGAAGAGAGGGTGGATGCATTTATAGGCAGAATCACAAAGATTTTTATTTCGAATAATGTAAATGTTTTACCGTCGACGGTAAATGAACTACTGGGTCGTCTTAAGACGGGACTCATTCAAGAGGTTCTTACTCCATCTAACTATGTTGAAAGAACGGAATTAGAAAATAAAATATTAGAAGCAATTCAGCTAAAAAAAGCTAAGGGAGGTTTCGTGCTTCTTTATGCACCCTCTGGATCAGGAAAAACTGTACTACTTTCAAAACTTGCTCAGAAGAACCAAGATTTCTTTCCATATTTTTGTCGCATCCGCCCCTTTGAGGCTATTAAAGGAAAATCAGGTAACTCAAATACAGATCGTTTGAAGAGTTCTTGGTTTAAGGCAGACATAATACAGAGGTGTTATGAATTCGGACTCCTCCCTATGTCGGTACGTCTCGATGATAGTGACGCATACATAGATAAAACCTTCGATGAGGCCCTGAATATTTTGAGCAAGAAAGCTCTAGAAAGAAAAGATAAAAAGATTGTCATTATTGTTGACGCTTTGGATCAAGTTGATACCGATAGTTATGAAGGAAAGTCCGTTCTCGATGCAATACCTGCCAATACGTACCCAGGGATAGTCTTCTTATTGAGTACATGGGGTGAGAAATATCTCCCAACTTCAGTAAAGGATTTATCTCAGAGTACAAAAGATGAAATTCATCTGGATATATATTTCTCCGAAACAGAGATCAAAAATTATTTTATTCAGGCAAACATAACTCTCACTCAAGATCAGGTTGCCATTATTAAGAAACAGACAAAAGGCCTTGCAATATCTTTGCTGTATTTAAGTAAAAAATTATCCAAGCAAGTTAGCTTGGATCTAATTATTACCTCGCTATCTGAGTACTCTGAGGTCTTCGACTGGTATAAACCGATTTGGAACCATTTAAGTGATTCAGAAAAAGAATGTCTGGGTTATCTATGTTTTCACTTTGCTAAAATCAGTAGAAAGCATCTCTATCAGTTGATGCAGGGCCAGATTAA
>JAHFKE010000113.1 GCA_023245515.1 Candidatus Levyibacteriota bacterium | reverse complement strand
TGTACCCTCCGTTTTGATGATACATAAGCAACCCGGGCTTTTGCGAGGGGCAAAAGATTGCGCGCGCTTGGAAAGGCGGCATACCTTTACCGGTATCGTGGGTTCGAATCCCACCCTCTCCATTTTTAGCCTTCCGAAGCTTTAGCGTAGGATGCTAGATGCCCAAGCTGGGTAGTAGATAGAATGCTCGTACAGAGTTCAATATTTTCCAGACTAACCTCATAATTGCGGGGAACTGTTTTCATTGTATTCGGGTGCTGTGGATAAGTCGCTTTGACAGGATTTGCGAGTATGCAAGTAATTAGTTCTCATAAACTTTATCTATTTCTATCGCTAAGCGGAGATACTTCAAGTTTAGGCCACATTATTTGATATTATTTTGATAGCATAAGATAAAAACATAAGAGAACCAATGATGCTATCTAAGGGCGTAGTGAGGCTCCTTATTTGAGTAACAATATCCAAACGAGGAGCGGTCATTCCCAAGGCATCAAGCGCAATGAGTACGTATACAGCAAAGATACATTTGAGACAGAGCTCTAGTTGATCAGTCACAGTGAATTCAACGAGTTTTTAAAATAAAATATATTACGCTTTAAAAAATTCGGACTCCGAGTAATGAATAAGCCATGCCGAAGCATGCGCAAGCGACGGGCGAGTAGGAACGTCGCCCTCTCAGTCAGATGCCCAAGCTGGGTAGTAGATAGAATGCTCGTACAGAGTTCAATATTTTCCGGACTAACCTCATAATTGCGGGGAACTGTTTTCATTGTATTCGGGTGCTGTGGATAAGTCGCTTTGACAGGATTTGCGAGTAATTATAGTATCGGATTACATGCTTCTTATTTTAAATTATCATTGATTTATGACCACAGAGAAAAAAGATCCGCTCGCATCGCTCTTTACAAATGATGCGAAAGTCGTTGATCGGCAGCAATTAGCGACGCTTGTAGGCCATTTCTTCTCGTTTGATCAAGACTCCAAAGAGTTCAACGTACTCCCGACGTTTTCGAGAATTGAAGGCAATATGGCTAAAATTGAGATACTTTTAGCAGCCGCGAAGGCGCGTTCACTTTTCCTCAATGAACCGGACGGACTCTTGCCCAGTGAGATCATAGCAATTGAGATTATGGCGGAAGGTTCGGTCAAGTCGAGTCTCAAAAAACTCTTGGATACTCACAAAATAAAGAAGGACAAGGAGAATCGGTATCTGGTTCCCGCGTATCGCATCTCTGAGCTCGTCAATCAATTTACCAGTAATAACTCAAAGGATTATGACCACTAAAATAATAGAACAACGCCTATCAGAGCTTGAAGAACGAGTTACCAAACTTGAGGTAGCAGGTTCAGTATCACCCGTAAGGCATGCAGGGTTGGGAAAACAGAAAAAGATTTCCGCCAAAGAGTTCTTGATGACTAAGGAACTCAGGACCGAGACACAAAAAACTCTTGTGCTTGGATATTACCTTGAATATATGGAAGGTATGGCAACATTTAACATTGACGATCTAATGGTGGTGTTCCGGACGGCGAAGGAGAAACACCCACGAAACGTGAACGATGTCGTCAATAAAAATGTTGCGCGTGGCCTACTCATGGAAGTAGTGGAGAAGAAAAATTCAAAGAAGGCGTGGGTTTTGACCTCTACGGGAGAAAAATGGGTTGAGGAAGAAGTTAAAAAGGTTAACTAAACTACATATGAAAGTAAAAAAATCTAAAATTAGTGTTACTGAAAAAGTCATGAGAGTAATTCATAAGCAGCAACAGACCGCTGAAGAAATCACAAAAGAGCTTAAAGATAAGTTCGGATATAATATAAAATTAAAGGATATCAGAGTCAATCTACTTTATTTACTGAGGAGAGAGAAAATCCAGCGAAAAAATGACGGAAAAATGTACAAGTATCATATTTAATTTGCGAACCTATGAATGATCTAAAACAAATAAATCAAATATTACAAAATCACGCAAGACGAATTCTGACTCTTGAAAAGGGTTTAGCGAGAAAAACACTCAACAAAGCGATAAAAGATTTTGGGGTCGCAAGTACTGATTATTCAGGACCAACCGGAGGCGTTAGATATCTTATCTCTATGGAATTTTTTAAAGAAAAGCGAGATCTGGCATCAGTACGTGAACAATTGAGTCGCGAAGATTATCACTATAGCAGGCAGGCTATACATGAGGCGCTTAAAGTGCTCTCAAAGTCTACGGGTCCTCTAGTGGCCCTGAAGGAAGGGAAGCGCAAATCATATGTCGAAAGAAAATAGTGAAAACGAGAATGCCGCGGTCTGCATAAGGTTTCTTTGGGAAGATGGCTTTTTTATAGTGGGACGGACTTTGAAAGAAGTATCTGATGGCATAACAAGAAAATGGGGGCATAACTTCTCTGCATCCGATATCAGCAACGTCTTGCGTGCGGCAGATTTTCTAATTCGCTCAGGTAGGCGAAGATCATTTCAATACAAGCAGAAAACAAGTCCTAAAAGTAAAAAGATTGAGAACATTGAAGGCAGGTTGTTTTCTGCTGATCTGGTCGGCAGGCTTGGTTTAGCTTTCAAAACAGAGATAGATGATCTCCATCTCAATTTTGGAAGAAGCGGAGCTTGTACCGCCTTCTTGCTGCGTAAGATTCTGGAAAAAATGATTTATCTTGCGTTCGCAAAAAATGGCATATCGAGTAAACTGGAAGACAGGAACGGAATAGGTAATCTCGTTGGGCTTGAGGCAATGATAGGTGCTGCGGCTCGTGAGAAGGTCGTAGGAGGAACTCCTTTTCTCATTCCTAAAACAGCGGAAAAGATCAAGGGCATAAAATTTCTTGGGGACACTTCTGCACACAATCCTCTTGCAAATGTGGATATGGAAACAATCTTGCCGCAAATGCCCTTCATTATTATTGCCTATCAGGAGTTAGTAAGATGTCTATAGTTTTTATCTACCATTCATCCACTCTGGATGTTCCTTATGCATTTTTCTCAATTTCTGTATACTCTTATCAATACCCCTGAAATTAAGCTGTCTTATCGGTTCAAAGTTGCGGCAATCGCCACCGCCATGACAATTTTTTATCGGCGCAACCTGAGTGATAGCGATGAAGCTGCGACTTGAGTGCATCGACGATCAAAGAAAAACTTGAAATCAAAATTTTTGACCACATACAAGCACACTCAAATTAGTTACCTGATGCTGGTTATCACGTTGGCTGTGCTGGTTCTTTTCGTATGGCTTCATATCACGGCTTCGGCAGAGCCTGTCTCGATTGACTCCGGCCCAAATTTTGCCGTTACTGCCATAATGGCATTAATCCTGTTTATTCTTG
>JAHFKE010000035.1 GCA_023245515.1 Candidatus Levyibacteriota bacterium | reverse complement strand
GCATACCTCTTCTGTCTGACTCATCTCTGAGATCTGAGATCCGTTCGATCTTTTTCTCTTTGGCTAGATCGGCGATCTTGGCGATAAGAAGGGCTTTGTTCACTTGATATGGAAGTTCAGTAACGATGATAGCGGATTTACCGTTACCGATTTCTTCTATCTCGGCTTTTCCGCGGATGACGATCTTACCCCTTCCTGTAAAGTACGCATTTTTAATCTCGGTAAGATCATAGATGGCACCAGCTGTTGGGAAATCAGGACCTTTGATGAACTCTAAAAGTTCGTCGATCGTCACGTCACTTACCAGAGCAGGATTGAGTGGGTCAATGATCTCCCCTTTCACTGCAGGCGCTGCCATCTTGGTCTTTCCAATCATATGAACGATGGCGTCAACAACTTCGCCGAGGTTGTGAGGCGGGATTTTGGTAGCCATACCGACTGCGATTCCTTCTGATCCTAGGAGAAGTAAGTTTGGCAATTTGGCTGGAAGATAGACTGGTTCTTCGCGGGTGGAATCAAATGTGGGAATATAATCGACTGTCTCCTTTTCGATATCCGTGAGCATCTCAGCTGTAATCGCTGCCATTCTGGCTTCGGTATAACGCATAGCTGCGGGTGGATCTCCATCAACGGAACCGAAGTTACCTTGACCATCAATCAATGGATAGCGGACTGAGAAATCTTGAGCGAGACGGACCATGGCATCATAAATGGGAGCATCTCCGTGTGGGTGGTATTTACCCATAACTTCTCCGACAACGGACGCACTCTTCTTGTATTTGGCGCTATGATTAAGAGCTAACTCGTGCATGGCGAAGATGATTCTTCTATGCACGGGCTTGAGTCCGTCGCGGACATCTGGAAGTGCACGCGAGACGATAACAGACATCGCATAATTCAAATACGATTTCTTCATCTCTTCCGAGATGCTTGTTTGTTGTAGTTTACCAATATTTGACATAGTTAATTTTGAATCATGAATAATGAATCAGGAGTCAGGGAAACAAATTTATTAAAAAGTTACCCCTAATTCATGATTCCTAATTCTTGATTCGCCTTTTACTTTAGTGATTTCTTGACTACCTCAAGTGCGACCGCTTTATTTTTCCACTCTTTCAGCTTGACCCATTTGTTGGGTTCCAGGGTTTTGTAATTTTCAAAAAAGTGAATGAGTTTATTCTTAATCGCATCGGGAACGTCGTTGATATCCTTGAACCGTCCGAATAGCGGGTCAATTTTTTCTGTTGGAACGGCGAGAATTTTCTCGTCCATTCCTGCCTCGTCTTCCATATCCAGCATGCCGATAACGACACTGGAGATAACTGTCCCTGGTACGACAGGATATTCGCTCAGGACTATAATGTCCAGCGGATCTCCATCATCAGCCAAGGTGTTAGGCACAAAGCCGTAGTTGAACGGATAACTCATCGCGGTGTAGAGAAAGCGATCAGCCATCATCACGCCTGACTCTTTATCAAGCTCGTATTTGATGTTGCTGTCTTTTGGAATTTCAACAAAAACGTTGACCTCCCCAGCTTCCGGATTTTTCCCTGATTTAAGTTTGTCTAAATTCATAATTCAACACCTCCTCTCCAATACTTAATACTAGATATCTAAAGTTGCCGTTATAGCATCGCAATCTAATCTTAGCATTCGGCTTTTCAGCCCACCTAGCCGGCGAGGCTGGTACTATTCGTACACGCTCATGCTGCGATTTTAACGCGACAGCAATTACTGCTTAAATATCAAGAGTAGCAGTAATTGCGTTTGTCTGGATAAAATGTTTTCTTGGTGGTACTGCATCTCCCATAAGCATGGTAAAAACCGCATCTGCTTCTTCAGCGTCATCGATATTTATTTGCTTAAGCAATCTATTCTCAGGATTCATTGTTGTGTCCCACAGTTGATCTGCGTTCATTTCCCCAAGACCCTTATAGCGCTGGAGATTGATATTACCGTTACCCTTTATGTCCTTCATAGCCTGTTCCTTTTCGCCCTCATTGTAGGCATACTTAATATCTTTGCCTCTTTGCAGTTTGTAGAGAGGTGGCATCGCGACGTAGAGATAACCGCTCCTGATAACTTCAGGAAGATGACGATAGAAGAAGGTCAGGATAAGTGTCTCAATATGCTCTCCATCGACGTCAGCATCGGTCATGATAATCACTCTATGATAGCGAAGTTTTTCCATGTTGATGGTATCCCCTATTCCGGTACCAAGCGCAATGATGATATTTTTAATTTCTTCATGTTCAATCATTTTGTCCAAGCGGGCTCTCTCAGTGTTGAGGATCTTTCCTTTCAAGGGAAGAATAGCCTGGAATTTTCTGTCCCTTCCCATCTTGGCTGATCCACCTGCTGAGTCTCCCTCAACCAAATACAGCTCTGAAACTGCAGGGTTTTTCTCTTGGCAGTCTGCGAGCTTGCCGGGAAGTGTGGAGCCTTCCAGAGCACCCTTTCTGATGACTGCTTCTTTGGCGGCTTTGGCGGCCAGCCTGGCTTTGAGCGCGAGATACACTTTTTCAAGAATTCTTCTTCCATCTGCCGGATTTTCTTCAAAGTGAGTGGTGAGCGCTTCTTTGACGATGGTGTTGACGATAGATTGGATCTCCGAGTTACCAAGTTTTCCTTTGGTCTGACCCTCAAACTGAATCTTATCCTGAGGCATCTTAATAAAGACAACAGCGGTCAAGCCTTCGCGTGTATCGTCTCCTGTCATCGGTTCTGCTTCAGCTTTTAGCGCGCCGGTTTTCTTGGCATAATCATTAACAGCTCTGGTGAGGGCCATTCTGAATCCTGTGAGGTGACTTCCTCCATTGACGGTGTTGATGACGTTGACGTACGACTCGACATTTTCGGTATAGGTGTTGTTATATTGGACGGCGACCTCGACCTGAACGTCTCCATCGGTCTTGTTGATGGTAATGGCTTTGTGCAGCGGCTCTTTATTTTCATTGAGTTTCTCAACGAGTGCGGTGATCCCCCCTTCAAAGTAGAAATTTATTTCTTTGACGTCAGCTTTTCTTTTATCAAGGAAGTGGAAATAGAGCTTGGGAACAAGATATGCGCGTTCGCGGATGATTTTTTTGATGAAATCATAGTCCCATGCAAATGATTGCACGCCTTCTTCGGAGGTCTGATTAAATTCTTTGAAAATTGTACCATCGGGCATGAACGTTACTGACGTTCCCTTGGTCAAGCTCATTACAGGTGGGTGGTCCTGGACGGTTTCTTTCCCCACCGTGACTGCCGTGGTCGGAGTACCTCTCTCATAGCGCTGCCGGGTGATCTTGCCATCGCGTCGTACCTCAACCCATAACCAGTCGGAAAGCGCGTTTACAACAGAGGAGCCAACTCCATGAAGTCCTCCTGAAATTTTGTAGGCTGATCCTCCGAATTTTCCTCCCGCGTGCAGCTTGGTCATGACGACTTCAAGGGCGGATTTGCCATACGCGGGCATCATGTCTGTGGGAATACCACGTCCGTCGTCAGAAACTGATGCTGAACCGTCGGGATTGAGGACGATCCACACATTTTTTGCGAAACCTGCGAGAGCCTCATCAACTGAATTATCAATGATTTCTCGAAGTGTCTCATGAAGTCCATACACATCGGTAGAGCCGATATACATACCTGGCCTTTTTCTTACCGGTTCGAGTCCTTCAAGGACCTGGATTTGTTGTGCTCCGTAATCTGAGGATTTAGGCTTTGGCATCTGCGTACATTACATTATACATAACTCATGTATAATTTCAATGTTGATATCATAACCTAGTCTGGACTTTAAAGTCAATATTTTTGCTGTAGGTTTTTGTCTGACCAGTTCCACCATTTAAGAAGCTTAGGGTCGTGTTTCTTCTCTGAGACAAAGTAGACGATACAGCGGAACGTGTAAAGCATGCATCGATCAGTGGTAGTGGCCATCATGGTGTTGAGTTCTTCATAAAGCTTCTGAGGGTCTTTGTCCTTTAGTTCGTGTATGGATCTATAGCCCATATTCCAAAGATCTTCTGCGATAGACTTACCTACTCCGGGGAGTTTTTGGAATTCCCTCAATATATCTTCTTTATTCACTTATTGATTTTACTACAAAATATTTCTGTTAGAATAGTAGCATGTCTCAATTGAATGCTGATATTAAGCATAAGAAATGCATACCATGTGAAGATGGCGTAGAACCCCTTCGGCCTGATGAGTATGGAGCATTTCTACGACATGAGCTGAAGGCTTGGGATGTTGTGGGTGAAAAGGTTTTGGAAAAGGAATATAAGTTTAAAGATTTCAAAGCGGCACTGGCCTTTGTGAATAAAGTTGGGGTATTAGTTGAGAAAGAGGGACATCATCCAGACATCTTACTTCATAGATGGAATCGAGTTGATCTTCGCCTCACGACCCATGCTATCGGTGGTCTTTCTGAGAATGATTTTATCCTGGCTTCAAAGATTGATACTATCTAGCTAGGGGTAGTCGCTCTTTGTTGGTTTCTTGCTATTATCTCTGCTTTTCGTGCATCCTCTGCTTCTTGTTGTCTTGCGAGACGACTTTTCAGCTCTTCATTTGTATGAGGCATTGATTCAATACCCTTAGCGCGAAGTATGTCATCAAAAGCTTCTGGTGTAAGAGTTTTTGATGTAACTAAGTCGTGGACTGATTCAATCTCTTGCATGTTAAATTGAGATGTAACTTGGCGTATATAAACTTCCTTCTCGTGGCCGTTGGTGGCTTTGTCTGCCATGCTAGCACCTAAGAGGCTATTTACTATGTCCCGGAGGTGAGCTTTTGCTATAAGATCTTGGCTAGGTTCTTTGCCGAACTCAAAGTCTCTTATAGCTTCAGTGTAATGGTCATAAGTATATGGATCGTTACTAAATGTTCGTTCTGTATTAACCCCATTGGCTCTAAGTTTATGTATAAGGGTGGTATGGGCATCTCCCATTGAAGCAACTATGTTAAGCTCCGGCTTATCTTTAAGTTCAGGGTGGGTGGTGAATATCTCTTCAAGTTCCGTCTCAAAGCGTCTGGTCATAATTTTTTCCCGTTGATCATGTAGTTGAGCTTCGGATTGCATCATTTTTCGAAGATTATCTAATGTTTTACCAAAGCTTGGTTCAACATAGTCTTGCGAAGGGAAATCTGAGGGACTTATAGGATCACCTTCACGAAGGTCAATGTGTCCAACAATTTTCTTACTACCATATAGTGCGCGCAATATGCCTTCGGTCACGGTTCCCTTAAACGTCTTCCCATTCTTACCTTCTTCTATTTTTTGTTCCAGATAGTCCGCAGGTAGCGAATCAGCATCTTTGTCAGCATAGGTCTGGAGGCCTTCTGTAGCCTTGTTGCTCCCCATGCTTTCATAAAGATATATGTCTGCATCGCGCAATTGATCTTTCAATCTGGCAAAGTCTTCAGCAGTTCCGTGTTGGCTGAGGTAAAACTTCAAGTTAATTTTAGGCCAGTCAGGGTGTCTCTCTGCCAGTCCCTTCAACTCCTCATCATTAGGGTAGTCAGTATTTGGGGGTGAAGCTGTTTCTTTTGAAGGCTCTTCAGCTGCTAACTTCTCTTTTATCTTCATAACAACAACGCTCTTGTCATCAGGCTTTCCCTTATTTCTTTTCCCACTATCTCCTTCGTGTGCTTTTTTAAGAAGAGCATCTACGGCACCCTCAGGGTCATCGGGGTGATCCCGAATAGCTTCCATGGTTTGTTCGTTGGTCATGACATCTGTGAGACCATCGCTTCTGATAAAGATAGTGTCTCCTGTCTCCACTCTTCTTGCGTCAGTAGTCAAAATGTTGATGCGTTCTCCCTTCATCGATGAGAACATATTATTTCTTAACGTCCATAATATAGACTCCTCGTAGTTATTGCTGAAATCGTCCATTTCATCAGAATCTGCTACGTTGCTAAATTTTTCCTGAAGTTTCTGTATCTCCTCTGCGCTTCGAGGCCTGTTCCAGTCAATAGCTGGATTGCCATGATCGTCTACTTCAAATCGCCCTGGATACTTCTCGGAAGGTATAAAGTGGTACATGTAATAGGCGTGATCAAGTGTTAAGTCGGTTAATTCGTTATTCCTTACGCCGGATATTCTGGAATCCCCAACGTTACCTGTTATAAGCGTTCTTTCTCCGTTGGGTGCTTCCCAAACAAACGCTGTAGCTAGAGTAGTACCTGCTTTTGCGTCAAGTTTGTTGGTGCCCTTTGCTGACTGCAAGGCTTCGTTGGCTTTCACTATCTGTTCTCTGAGCCATGTCTTTGCTTCCTCTGCGCTAGAGAAGGTCGGCATCTGCTGGAATGCTTCTGCCATGCTATCTTTCACGATTCTTGATGCATCTACTCCTCCTTGCTCCCCGCCTATTCCATCGGCCACTAATGCAGCTCCGGTTTCCTCATCAAACCACATTGAGTCCTGATTTGCTCCCTTGCCTCCCTCGACGCTTTTTCCAGCCATCCTGACTGAGGTATTTGAACCTGATTCTTTTGTACGTCTTGATGACTCTGGGGTGGGCTGTGTTTGGCCACTTGTATCAGGCGTAGTTGTTCTTGCAGGATGTCCATCTTCCCATTTTTGGCTCTGCTGATCAAGAGTATCTACAATATCTTTTCCTTGCTGATCGCCTTTGGCTAGGTTTTCATGGGCGGATTTTATAAATGCCCGTGCCTTGGTATCTGTTTCTATATTTTTGATTCCATGTGTAAGCAATTCAGTGATTTTGGCGGAGTTGCCTCCATACATCGTTGCAAGTTTCTTAATTATCTCACTGTTTTGTTCTATTTGATCCTCGCTATTATTTGCTGCGATCAGTTCGGCAAAATATTCCATATCGCCATTGTGGTCTTTGATGAATGTTCGATAGATTTGTTCTGCATTAGTCTGTTCTAGATCCATGCCAACGCTTTTGAAAAATCTCCTTTCTTCATCTGTTCCACTTTTCCTATAAGAATCAAGGAACGCATTTGTGGTGTCTTGCCAGGCTTCGATCTGTTTTTCTTTTGTTAATTCTTCACCATTATTTTCTTGTTTGTGGATCTCGGCTTGCTCTTCCCAGTGCTTGCTCCGCTCATGGAGAGAGCCTGTTGTTAGTTTTTTTGTGCGCTTTTCTTTCTCCTCCGCACGTTTTTGCTGGAGTGTTACCCGGTTTATTTGTTCACTCGAGGAGGGAATGTTGTCACCGAAAAGGAGACGTGCCTGGACACCGGTTTTTTCTTGCCCTAAGAGTCTTTCTGAATCTTTGTTTGTCTCACTGGGGACTGGCTTTAGCTGTTCTGAATCCATAAGCAAAGCATATCAAATATCAGAGTCCTTTTATATGGTTCTAGATGTAAGCCTCCCGTCTAGTCGGAGGATAATTCTATAGTTCAAAGATTGACAAGATAGGCTAATTAAGTCTGAGTTGGTGCCGCTTCATCAGCAGTTTCTGGTTTAGATAGTAGGGTAAATCTACCCTGATCTCGTACTCTTTCCAGCGGTATCTCTCCAGTTGACCCATCATCATATTTCACTTTTACCCTATCCCCCTCTATCACACCCTCATCAATTGTTCCATGAGTACCCATGTAGTTAAATTCTGCTCCTTCCGTTAATTGTCTTCGCAAAGGATCTTCTGTCTGTGCTTCTGGAGAGTCCTCCGCAGAGGCTTCGGGGAAAGCTGGTTCATTGGCTGGTTCGAGACTGAATTCATTCTTTTTTAGAAAGTCATTAATCTGGTCTTTACGATAGAACATATTTTGTCCATCCGGAAGTTGTAATGTAACAATGCCATCCTCTTCGTCTATATGGGTGATTTTAATTTCTTTATTTGTTGTTTTATCGAGCAAGGTTTGATCTTGCTCTAATTTGAACGCAAACTCATTCAGCTCCAGGAGTTCTTGGAGTTCCGTTGCAGTGAGAGGCTCTACTCCATTGTCGAGAGTAATTTCTCCCGAATGTGGATCAATGTTCGTAATCGCTACCTCACTTTCAGGTTCTGTAGACTGATCGATGAATTTTTGCCCGGAGGCAAAAATTAAGGTGGCATGCTCAGGTTCTTTTGCAGCTTCATGCGTAGCTGTAGCGCCAGCAGGTTCTTTTCCAGTAGGAGTTTCCGGTTTGGATGCTTGATGCGGCTCGGTCGTGTCAGTTCCTGTCTCTGCTGGTGGAGTAGGTTGAAGGTTTTCCACAAATTTCAGGACGTTATGCGCAGCCAAGCCTCCCTTGCTTTTCAAAAGAACATCTTCTATATAGGTAACGGATAGATGTTTTTCCCAGAGGGCAAATGCTTCAGGGGGCAAGTTAATGCGAGCACCGTCATATGTAACAGCGCTTATTTGATCATTTTGTATAACTGCATCGCCAAAGGCCATTGAAACGTCAAACCCTTTGGTTTCCGCCATGTGTCGATCTACCTCCTTTTGAACCTCTTGATATTTTGGATTTCCGTCCAGTTCTTGCTGAGTCTTCGTAGCCAGCTCTTGTAGATTTTGTCTGTCCTCATCTGTTAGTTTGATCTCATAGCCGATTCTGCCGATACCATCAAGGCCGTTGTTGCCATAGTCAGTCTTTAGCTTATCGAGTAACGGGCCAAATCGATCCATGAATTCTTGATATTTAGTAGATGAGCCTGATTCCTCAGCAGCACCCTTCGTACCTGCTTCGGTTTCTTCGCCTTCCCCTTGTGGACTGCTACTCTCTTTCTGTCTTAGGCGTTTGAGGGCTTCAGTTTTGTTGTACAGTCTTTGCATACGGTCTTTTTCGGGGCCTTTGGGGAGGTATTGTTGTGCCTGCTCTACTGTGGCGTCGGCGATGGCATTTTTCTTTTCGGGATCTTTTTGGGAAAGGAGGGCGTAAAGCATCGCCTTATCGGCGACAATATGCTTACTGTCACTGCCGAAGCTGTTCATAACCTCATTATCTTTAAGAAGATCAAGTCTTTGTTCTAGCTTGTCCATATCTACATTGCCGTCTGCGTCTTCAAAATCTTTGGCAACATCTTTCACAAATTTCCCTATGTCTCTTTTACCACCTGGGAAGTATTTCTCTCTAAATTTGGTAGCCTCTTGGACTCTTTGTGCATCAGTCTGTTCTGGATTAGTGCTAACACCGATCGCCTTCATAGCTTCTTCAAGGTCTTTATTTCCCGCTTCGTTGTGCTTTTCGCTTTGGAGATCTTTTGTTAGTTTTGCGAAAGCGTTATCCCACTCCTTATTCTGATCTTCCAGTGTTCCCTTGTGGTCTTTCCATGCTTCTCGTCCTTCATCTTCAGAAGTAACATTGTCTGGTTCATAATTTATATCGTCAGGAGTTCTTTGCAGGAGATCGTTTTTGAGTTGTGCGCCAAGTTCTGGCTTGATGCGTTTACCTGGATCTAGAAATATACCCTCATGAGCAGGCCCTGCCGCCACTGCCCCCGCCATGCGTCCTCTCGTAAATGTTACTTTATCTTTGACAGACTGAAGCCTAGCTTCGCGCTCCGTGTCACGTTGCTCTATAGGCGCTGGTGTCGGCCCTTGCTCTTGTTGATCTGTACTCATAAAAATAGTGTAGCAGTTTCTTGCTCTTTTTTCATTATATAAATATCTCAAAATTCTTCCAATTCCGAGCTTAACTTGACAGATAAGTGAGACTGTGGTTACATTTAGTCATGTCGGGTATTGTGAAGGGCTTTCTGAAATTGTACGAGAAACAAAAAGATCTCTCAATCTTTCTAGGCCTTCTTGTTGCGATTCCCGTATCTTTATCTGTAATCTCCTACATTGCTCTTCTCACTGCGAAAGGTCAGGTAAAAGTTCTTAGTAGTAGTAAGGAGCAGCTTACGACAGAGAAGAAAAGCCTCATAGATACCCTCTTTTCAACGAAGCAATCATACGAAGCCCTCAAGAGCGAAGATCAATATAAGATCAATCAGGAGTTAAAAGCAGAGGTTAAGCATGTCAATGACTCTTATAAAAAATCGATCAGCCTCTTTGAAAGAGTACAGGATCTCAAAGTTAAAAAACAAAAGACAGAGGACTTAGAAATTCTCTATGCGGCAGCTGTCAAGGACTTATCTGCATTGAACTATGCGTCGGGTGATGCAAAACTGGCAGACTTGGGAGGCAGAATCAAGAAGATAGATGACGAATTGGCTGCAGCTGCAGCCGCGGCGGCTGCAAAAGCTGCGGCAGCTGCCGGAGTACCGGCTTTGCCTGCTACTCAGAGCAATGCAGCACCTGGAAGTGGCTTTAGCTACCAGTCCGTAAAGGCAGAGATTGGCACATACGCTGTTGCTATCGTTGCTGCAGATTTGGGCTCAACGCGCGTCATTATAGATACCGCGACAGACGGTGACTGTCGCGATAACTGTCCCGTTCTCTCTCTTGGTGATTACGTAGCAAGAAGTGGAGCATTTGCAGGGATCAATGGTTCCTATTTTTGTCCGGCTTCTTATCCCAGCTGTGCGGGAAAGACGAATAGTTTTGATACGCTGGTGATGAACAAGAACAAGCATTATATTAATTCTGATAATAACGTGTATAGCAATGTTCCTGTAGCGATATTCGGCTCAGGGTTTGCTAGATTTATTGGCGCTTCATCTGGCTGGGGACGGGATACGGGTGTTGATGGAGTCATCGCCAATCAGCCACTATTGCTTTCGGGCGGCAACATTGCTTTTGGTGGCGGCAGCGATCCCAAGCAGGGAAGCAAAGGCGCGAGGAGCTTTGTCGGGAACAGAGGAAGTACGGTGTATATAGGAGTTGTTTATAATGCTACAGTTGCGGAAGTCGCTTATGTACTGAAGGCATTGGGGCTGGAGAACGCATTGAATTTGGACAGCGGTGGATCGACAGCTCTCTGGTCAGGTGGTTATAAAGCTGGTCCGGGGCGCAATATACCTAATGCGGTGTTGTTTGTGAGGAGGTAGGACGGAGTTGAGAGTTACCGAATAGATTGTGCTTCTTCAATCTCCTTCTTTATCTGTTCTAAGTAGGTTTTCATAAATTCATATTTTAACTCTCCTATCTTTTTGGCCGTTTCCGTATAGAGCATGTTATACCATTCTGCTTGGAACTGTATTTGCTGATGAATGGTTATTGGTTTTCCATACTTCCCTATTTCATCGGGGATAATGTTGTTCGGGTC
>JAHFKE010000112.1 GCA_023245515.1 Candidatus Levyibacteriota bacterium | reverse complement strand
TACTGTAAAGCCTGAAGACTCCACTTGCGTCTGATGGAATTATATGCCTTTACCATTTAGCTGGTCAATGGGGATTTTTGTTAATCTCAATAATACTCTAAGGTGAGGCATTTGACGGAGCCCCCACCTTTTCTAAATTCATCCATCTTTACTTCGCGGACTGAGAAGCCGCGATCCCGATATGCTCTTTTTAACTCACGGGAAATTCCTTTTCCTGTGACAATCGTGTTCTCAACGACTACGAGGTTGCAGGCAAGAACTGCATTATCCTGATCGTTTGCCTCAATAACATTGTCAAACCGCCTATGAATTTTTCGCAGCCCTGTTCTGTTAAATGCTTTTGGATTGATTACGACAGTATTTTCGTCCAGCGGAGCAAGCGCAGTATCCACGTGGTAGTAGTGGTCTGTGGTAAGTTTGAGATCGAGAATATCTCTTTCGGGCACTTCCAAGCGTTCGGCGAGAGCACCTATTGATTTCCTGTCAGAACGCTGCCCCCATCCTGCTATATAAGTGTCTCCTGCTTTGAGGAGATCACCCTGTCCTTCCCATATGATGTCGTCCGGAAGTGGTCTTATTTCAAAGTGTCTTTTCTCAAAGTACGCTTCTGCCAGAGTTGACTCTCTTTTTCGCTCGTTATGCATGAAGTTCGCGGGAATAAAGATATCGTTTTCACCCAAGCGAAAAGGAAATCCAAAATTGGCTGCATAGACCATGTCAGGGAGATCTTTATCCTGAGGAATTCTGTGCACAACAAGGCCTAAGTTGAGAAAGGTTTGTGTTAACGCATTGTGTTCTCTTTTGGCTTTTGCGGAATCTACCGGTACGCTTGTATCCATCCAAGGATTGATTGCGTATTCGACTCTATAATGAGTAGGAGGAGACGTCAGGACTTCCTTTGCCATACTGCACTCATTATTATCGATAGGAACCCGTTTTGCAATAGAGGATATGGATTAATTGTTCAATTGTTCTTCCTAAATCTTATGTCTTAAGTCTTAGGTCGACTAGTTATGCCCTATCCCCTACTTTCTCTGCTGCTGCCAGGAGGTTCTCAAGGAGCATGGCGACATTGATGGGTCCGACTCCTTTTGGAGTAGGTGTGTAGGATGAAGCGATGTCTTTGATTGCTTCTTCATCGTAGTCTCCATGAAGCTGACCCTCTGCATTTCTATTAATTCCGACACCAATCAATATAACGCCCATTTTGATCATATCAGGTGTTATGAGCTTCTCTTTTCCGACTGAGGAGATTATAATATCTGCTTTTTGTGTTATCTCCTTTGGGTTTTCGGTACTGCTATCAATAAATTCAAAACTCACACCTATTTCTTTAAGATAGTCGATAATGGGTTGACCTGCCGTACTGCCTTTGCCCAAGAGAGCAATTTTTTTTGATTTAAGCCAGAGAATAAAGGGGGCAAAGGAGTCAGAAGAGCCAGAAGAGACAAGAGGGGTGGGGCCCTGTTGTGGCCCTTCTGTCTCGTTCGTCTCCTTAAATACCTCTTGTAGTATCTTCACCACTGCCAAGACCAGTGGAACGTGGTAGGGAGATCCTGCTTTGAAGCCGTCGACGTCTTTTCTATCTGCGATTTCATTCTCAATTACATCAGGATCAATATGATCAGGCAGAGGACGCTGGACAATAATACCGTGGACTTGTGAGTTCAGATTTAATTCAAGGATTTTGTCGATGAGTGTCTGGCTGCTCACACTACTTGGAAATCTCACCACCTCTACATTAACTTCTATTTCTTTTCCACGGAGCTGTTTTTGTAGAACATAAACTGCGGATGCAGGATCATCGCCTACCAGAATAACTGCCAGATGGGGGTTGATGTCATTTTTCTTTAACTCCCCCACTCTACTCTTCAAATCTTGAAAAACCTTCTCAGCAATCTGTCTGCCATCAATTTTCATAATTACTATTATACCTTATTGTTGTAGGAATAGAGAAATAAGGAATGCCGTGCAGAAAAAAAGAAGAGAAGGCCGATAGGCATAGATTTTTCGCAACAGCCATGACTAGCTCTTATAACCATAGAGATTTTGGTAAATAAGTAAATAATCAATAGTCCTGGCAAAAAAGCTCCATCCATAGATTTTAACAGAGATTTATTAGAGGTCTTTAGGTTTTTGCAAGAAAGTAGTGAAACAAAACAACTAACAATTGACATGTAGTAAAAGAGTTGCAGGACTACATTTCTCAGGGTTGGAATTATATTGTTGGTTTATCTTTGGTTGTGTATTGGGGTAGAGGCTCTCTGCCTGTTTCTACACGTATAACGTTTGCTTCAGTAGTAAGCATCGATCGGGCCTTATGGTATTCAGCTTGTGTGGAGTTTGATCTTCGGGAGAGCACGAATAGCTTAGCTTGTGTTCCCAGGTCAGGGTCAGTTGTTGTGAAAATATCTACTTTGATCGCTGAACGAACGATTGTCACTGCAGGATATAGCTGGAGATTTTTATTGGTAGGGAAACTCGGATTTTCCAATTGACGTCGTTGAGCCAATTCCAATAGTAGTCCTGTCGTAGCGAATTCTGTAGGTGATTCATGGGAGATAAGTCCATCTTCAGGGATCAGATCCTCCCCTTGTGAATTAAAAAGCCTATCCTTAACGTCAGTCTTCACAGGAGGTGATAGCTCTACCCATTTATATCCTGGTGCTTGTGCTACTTCAGCGCTTCTTGACGCTTCATTTTCAGGTCTTGCCATGGGTGGATTATACTGGACTAGAGGCTATTTGTCAATTTTACTACTAACTTTTCGTTATGCAGGTTGCGGATGCGACGTGATCTTTAGGATCTGTGAAGCGCATCATGCTTCTAGCAGCTTTTGAATTTGACCTTTGAGTGGAGGTAAGTCTTCTGTAATTGTTTGCTATAGAATACTTGTGTCGACCTTGAAGTATTCGTGGAGAATCTCCACCCTCTTTTTTAAATCTTCAAAGATTTTGCTCGCGATTTGTTTGCCGTCTACTTTCATTTTTTTATTATAGCTTGTGAGTAGTTAATTATCATTAAAGCTTCAGGAGTTTTTGGGTTTGGTGATTTTTAGGAGGCCAAATGGGGCCCAATTGTTCCTGGATTTGCTTATCTTATGGTCGACCATATAGCCTTTTTCTTTAAATACTTCAACGGCTTCATTTACCTTATCAATTTGATTGGTAATGCCAAGCCCCCTCCAATTATCAAAATGTCTGAAGTATGCGTTGCCTCCTGGTTTGAGCACTCGCATCATTTCATCAAATGCTTGTTTCAGTTCTTCAGGGTCTTTTATATAGCTTGTGGCAGAAAAGAGGCCAGTTATCACATCGACAGATTCATCTTGTAGGGGTATCGCCTGGGCGCGTGCTGCCATGGTA
>JAHFKE010000034.1 GCA_023245515.1 Candidatus Levyibacteriota bacterium | reverse complement strand
TGTTGATAATGGGATAGTAGCAAATGATGCAGTGATCTTTGCTAATAAAAAGAATATTGATGTGATCATTACCGATCATCATACCGTGGGTGCTTTGCAGCCGGAGGCTTTTGCCATAGTGCATACGACTAAATTGTGTGGCGCAGGAGTAGCATATTTATTGGCGCAAGAGTTGAGAGAGGAGAGAGGAGAGAGGAGAAATGAAGGAGATGCTCATTTGGAATTGGCAGCGTTGGGAACGGTGGCAGATATGGTGCCATTACAAGGAGCGAACAGGGCCATTGTGAAATATGGACTAGAGAAGTTGTCCAAAACAGGGCGCTATGGTTTATTGGCATTATTTAAGCAGGCAAGACTGGAGAAAGAAGCATATGGCGTTTATGATATCGGTTTTGTTATTGCTCCTCGGCTGAATGCAGCCGGAAGAATTGAAAGTGCGATGGACAGTCTGCGTTTGCTTTGTACAAAAGATGCAAAGAGAGCAGAAGTTCTTTCTGAGAAACTCGAGTTGATCAATCGGGAGAGGCAGGTTCTTATGAAGGCGGCAACAGAGCATGCGAAAGCCGGGGTTAGGAGTCTGGGTTTGGAGGCAAGGAAGTTGTTGTTTGTTGCGGACGGGAGTTATCCTCAGGGGGTTATTGGTTTGGTAGCCGGTAAGTTAGTTGAGGAATTTTATAGACCTTCAATTGTCGTTGCAATTGGAGAGAAGTATAGTAAGGCTTCTGTACGCTCGGTAAGCGGATTTAATATCGTTGAATTCTTACGAAGCGCTTCTGAATACTTTGTTAATCTTGGTGGACATCCTATGGCAGCAGGATTTACTGTTGAGACAGAAAAGCTTTCGGCTCTTAAGACTTTCCTAGAGGAGAGGGCTGAAAAGGCAATTACAGACACAATGCTGGCTAAAGCTTTACGAATAGATTGTGAATTACCTCTTAGTTTGATAACACCAGATTTATACAATATGCTTCAATCTCTTGCGCCTTTTGGTATGGGAAATCCTGAGCCAGTTTTTGTAACCAAGAAGGTTGTTATCGAAAGCTTAAAAGCTTTGGGAGCGGAAGGAAAACACCTGAAATTAATTCTATCATATCGTCATTCTGGGGAGGGTAGCGACTCCAGAATCCGTAACGAAAGAGATTCTGGACAAGCCAGAATGACGGAAAGTTTTGAGGCGATTGGGTTTGGTATGGGGGAGCTTGCTATGCAAATTAAAAAGGGTGATGAGATCGATGTCGTTTATGCTATTGATGAAAATACGTGGAATGGTAATACGAAATTGCAGTTAAAACTAAAAGACATACACTTCGTGAGTAAGTCTTAGCTTTCTACATGGGGAAGACGGGCATTTCTTAATCTGATTGCCGTGCTCTTGAACACTCTTCTCCTTGTTCTTTCCCAATCAGGTGTGCCGTAAAATTTATCTTCGTCCGGTGCTTCCGGTGGATATGTCGGGAAGTATACTTTTTCCATAAGAAGTATTGATCTGCTGGCATCAGTAATTTCCCATGCTGCGCCATCAGGCTTGCCTGTCTCTGCATTAGGTTCTCCCAGCTCATATCTATTTGTCAGTTCATCCTTCATGCCATGGAACATTAATTCTAGGGGAGTGTCCATATCTGAAAACTTTGCCATGAGGCGATATGCCTGGAACTTACCAGACTGTGTCTCATTGCCGGTAGGTGGTTTTTCTGTAAATGTTACCGTGGGAAGCCCTTTTTTATTATCGGGAAATCTTCTATGTAATGATCGCTGTATTCTTCGTGAAAGAAGTCTGACTTTTTCTCCATCATGCAAGTCTTCGTCTTTGACCACGAATTGCATGCCCATCATGTCGGGGACATCGCTGTCTGGGTCAAAATGTCTGGCTTCTCCTTTGCGCTGTAGTGCCTTTTTAACTGTTTTATTGATGCCTCCTTCTTTTACTCTTCCATTCGTTGTGACCCACCCTATCGAGTCTCCTGCATATCTCATCCTTTGTCCATGCTCTTTCCAGTGCTTGCCCTCTTCAGGTGCATGGTCTTCAGATGCCCTATCTATCCTGACCACCGCATTTGTCGTGTCGTCGTGGAGTGCCCAGACACTTTGGATTTTAGGGCGGTGAGTTCTATCATTAAAAACATCAATATCAAGCCATTGGTCAGCCTCTTTCAGTCGTTCTTCTGCTTTTCGTGCTTTTGTGTCCAGTTCTGCGGAAATAAGCGCCAGTGCTCCTTGTCTGGTTGTCTCAAATCGCAATCGTGGATCATCAGGCTCTTCAGAAATATAACGGATGACCTCGGCGGGAGTTGGTTGAATGTCTATTTCGTTTAGGAAACCAAAGATACTTTTGTCATCACGTGCGTACTCATGCACTAACGACTGAACCTGCGATCTTGCTGCATGCCACTGCTTCTTCCAGAAACCTTTTCCGGCACCTTCCATAAGGTCATATTTTTCCTCGATTGCTCCATACACTGCCTTATTTGCTCGGTCTTGGATTTTTTTACCTACTCCACTCATGAAGTATTCAAGGGGTTTTGTTCGAGATGCTTGCACGAGTGCCTTTACTGATAGATGCGAGTCATCAACGGGAATAAGGCCATTATCAACAGCAAAATGACTTAGCTGTTCATGTCCTGTCCTAGGATCAAAAACACCCAAGTTTAAATCCTTTATTGGTATTGGTCTTTCCATATCTCATCAAATCTCTTCCTATTGGAGAGGATTTAATGTCTTATAGTATATAATAATTTGCCCGTATTGTCAAGTTCAGGGATTCATTGTATGATAAGCAAGGTTGTTTTTCATATGAGTAAGGATGCAGGGCGAATATTAGCCTCAAATACACCACAAAAGATTGACGAAGAGGTCTTAGTTCAAGGCTGGGTGCAGGCTCGGCGTGACCATGGGAAGCTCATTTTTATAGATTTACGTGATCGCTCGGGACTTTTGCAGGTGGTTTTCAATCCTCGTGTTTCAGAAGATGCGCACAAAATTGCCACAGAACTGCGTCCAGAATATGCTGTTTCTATAAAAGGAAAGATAAACAAGCGCCCTGATCATATGGTTAATGCCAAGATTGCGAGCGGGACGGTTGAGCTTGAAGCATTAAAGGTAGAAGTTTTAGCTAAGGCTGAGACCTTGCCGTTTGATATGGGAGGAGAGACGCTCAATCTAGAACTTCCGACACTTCTTGATCATAGGTCTCTGACGCTTCGCCATGAAAGTGTTAATAAGATCTTTAAGGTCCAAGCGGCAATTGCTGAGGAGTTCCGTAATGCTGCGAAAGAACTTCAGTGTACTGAAATATTTATCCCCACAATCTCAGCTGGTGCCACAGAGGGAGGAGCTGATGTTTTTGTAGTTGATTATTATGGTCACAAGGCATACATGACTCAGAGTCCCCAGCTTTATAAGCAAATTATGGTGAGTGTCTTGGAAAGAGTTTTTGTTATCACCAAGGCTTATCGCGCTGAGCCATCTATGACTACTCGCCATCTTTCAGAAGTCACAATGATGGATATCGAGATGGCTTATATTCAAAGCTTTGAGGAATTATTGGATGCATTAGAGTTTGTGGGTAGATCAATGATTAAAGGAGTCATCGAAAAACATTCGGATATTCTTGAGAGGCTAGGAGTTGAGAAGCCATTAATTCCTACAAAAATTCCTCGATTAAAGATGCGAGATGCGCAGAAAATAGTTACAGAGCGTACAGGACGTGATCTTTCCAATGAATTGGATCTCAATCCTGAAGATGAACGAGAAATTTGCGAATGGGCAAAAGAAGAGCACAAGTCTGACTTTGTTACAGTTACTCATTATCCGAC
Organism: Candidatus Levyibacteriota bacterium; assembly: GCA_023245515.1. Classification (GTDB taxonomy): domain Bacteria; phylum Patescibacteriota; class Microgenomatia; order Levybacterales; family UBA12049; genus JAHFKE01. The sequence continues at coordinate 7,580 of JAHFKE010000034.1, read as the reverse complement.
TAAAAAACGCGCCTTTTATACCTATCCGGACCCTGGAGATCCCACGTATAGCTTATCGTACGATTTGTTGTTTAAAGGCTCAGAGATTCTCAGTGGCGCAAGGCGTATCAATGACTATGATCAACTTGTGACGGCAATGAAGAATAAAGACGTCAATCCCGACAATTTTGGCATGTATATGCAGGCGTTTAAGTACGGTATGCCCCCCGAAGGAGGGTTTTCATTTGGACTTGAAAGACTTACAATGAAATTACTAGAGTTAGCAAATGTACGGGAAGCATCTCTCTTCCCACGAGACATGGAGCGAATTGATGAAAGATTCTCAGTTACCGAAACAAAAATTAAGCCAACTCAGCAAGAAGCTTAACAAGAGCAGGAAGTTCGTTAAGAAGCTACCAACTTTGCAAGAAAAGGTTTTACTAACACCTAACGTTCCAAAAAATCCAAAACAATCAGTCTTTAGAAAATATGAATCCGATTTACGACTTATTTTAATTCCGCTTATTTTCTTTCTGATATTTGCCACATTAATTTTGATAAATACCAAAGTGGAATCTGCTATTAAGGGCAATATGGTGATTCCGATAGATTCCAATACGCAGGTGCATCCCTATCCTTTTATTCAAACTGTTCAAATGCCAGAGGTTTCAGCAAAAGCGTCGATTATCATCGATGCTGATTCTCAGGTAATCATATTTTCTAAGAATCCCAACGTGCGGTTCTCGATGGCCTCCACGACAAAGATTATGACTGCTCTTGTTGCGATGGAATATTATAAGAAAGATTCAGTCTTAACGGTGGGGCCTGCTAACTTCGAGGGATCACGCTTAGGCATTTATTATGGAGAGAGATTTTATTTTGAGGATTTGCTTTATGCGATGCTTCTTCCCTCTGCCAATGATGCTGCAGAGACGATTGCTGATAATTATCCTGGAGGAAGAGATGCTTTCGTAGCTAAAATGAATGAGAAGGCAGGCGCGCTGCATCTTCACAACACGCACTTCTCTGATCCGACTGGTCTTAATGATGACGGTGACTATACGACCGTTGTGGACATGGCTCGCCTTGCCTCAGTCGCAATTAAAAATAAAGATCTTGTTTCTATAACTGGAACAAAAAACAAATTGATCAGTAATGTTGACAACACAAGGCAATATATTCTTGAGAATTTGAACAAGCTTTTGGGGGTGGATGGAGTATATGGAATAAAAACAGGAACAACTGAGGCGGCGGGTGAAGTTCTGGTAACCTCAAGTATAGTGAACGGTCATACATTCATTATCGTTGTTATGAACAGTCAGCAGAGATTTAGTGATACCAAGGTTTTGCTGCTATTCATATCTGAGAACGTTAAATATATAGCACCTGATCAGTCTTCAGGTGGCTTACGTGGGGATTGAATGGAGGATTATTTTACTGCAGAAATATAGGCAAAGAATCCGTCTTTTCCTTCAAAGACAAAAATAGGCATGAGATAGTCTTGTTTCTCCTTACCCATATAGTACGCAAGATAGACACTGTTAATAAGTATTTGTGTATTTTCGGGATTGTTGTATGCTGCAATGTAAGCTTTCCCTTGTCGTAATTCCTCGTATGCCTCCTCAACGGTTTTGATTGGATATATACCTTGGGGATCGGGCGTGAGATTAATATCCTGATGCGTGAAGTCTGCATCCACGACCTCTAGGGCGTTTGCGCCTGAAGCTAAAAGAAGACTCATGGTGGAATAGGGAGGATTGGGGTATAGAATGGGATATTCTATTGGGGTTGTTTCTATTTCATCTGAAGCGTTCTTAAGGCCGGTATTAAGATCATACTTAACGTCCTTTTGGTAAAAATCTACGCGGATAACTTGCGCTGTTGATAGGCTCTCTGCTGTTTCTAGAGTCCCGTTTCGAGTATTAATACTATAGAGTCTTGGAGTTGTGACGTAATGCTTTTCTTTATCAATAATACTTGTTTTGGCAAGGTCAAGATCATTGGGTTTGAGTCCAATTTCTTCAAGAAGAGTTTGGCCAACGTCGATAGCATTGTCCTGACTTTTTATATGATTAGCAGAAATAGCATCGAGAGATTCAAGGTAGTCAGATTTCAGAGTAAAATCGAATGATACAATGTTGAACGTAACCTTCCTCTTAAGCCCTGTGCTCTCTACCCATTCGTATGCATCTTCTGCTATGGGATTTTCCTCTACAGGCGTTCCAACTGTCGTTACTAGACCCATCGTTGCTATTTTCGACTTTGCTTCTTTAAGGTTATTAAGTCCAGGAACTTTCTGAACAATAGGGAAGACATTGAGTCTATCAGGTAGGCCTTCAGGGAGCGTGCCTGTAAAGGTGTTGATGTCGTAGGTATAATTCCCTGGTACTGCATCACTTGGGAAATGTATCGGAGCAAGCTCTCCATAGGCTACATTCGGAGGTATAGCTCTGGGTGGGAACAGTATGTTTTTTACGATGATGCCGATGCGAAATACTATCACCAGGGAAAGGATTCCCGTTGCACCGATTATGCCTCCGATCATAAGCTTTTTTGCTGATTCGGTTGTATCATGCAGGGTCATATTTCGATATTACTCAACATGACCCTGAGTTAATCGTAGGGTCATACCTTGAGTATAAGGCAAATTTTACATATAATGCAAGGTATGGTAAGAACGCGAATCGCACCGAGTCCAACAGGGCAGCCTCATATAGGGACTGTCTATCAAGCTCTTTTTGATTATGTCTTTGCACAAAAATATAAGGGAGATTTTATTGTCCGGATAGAGGATACGGACAGGGTCAGGCTTGTTGAGGGTGCTGAGGAGGCAGTTCTTGATGCTCTTGATTGGTTTGGGTTATATCCTGATGAGAGTCCTAGAAAGCCTAAGGACGTTGGTCCATACCGCCAATCTGAACGACTTGATACATATAAAGAACATGTCGATATCCTTATAAACAAATTTTTGCCCATGATCCCTGAAGGAAAAAGACAGGTTGATAATCAGGCACATTACTGTGCATATTATTGTTTTTGCACGAAAGAGCGCTTAACTCAGTTACGGGAGGAGCAGCAAAGACTTAAGCAAGTTCCACGCTATGACAAACATTGCGCAGGTCTTTCTCGAAGTGAGGCTTTAGAAAGAACTGCCAATGAAGATTATGTAGTTCGGCTCAATGTGCCAACTGATTATGTAATCAAATTTGATGATTGGCTAGTTGGGGATGTTGAAGTTACCAGTAAGGACGTTGATGATCAAGTGCTCATGAAGGCTGATGGATTTCCGACATACCACCTTGCAGTAGTTGTTGACGACAACTTGATGAAAATAACACATATATTCAGAGGAAGGGAGTGGTTACCTTCTACTCCGAAGCATATAATTCTTTACTACTACTTTGGTTGGCATCGACCAATTTATATACATTTGCCTTTGATATTAAATATGGATGGTAAAGGCAAATTGTCAAAGCGTCATGGGCACTCATCAGTTAACTATTATAGAGAGGAAGGTTATCTGCCCGACGCGATAATAAATTATTTAGCAAATATTGTGTGGAATCACCCTGAAGGGAAAGAGATTTTTGATATAGAGGAGTTTGAAGATAAGCTACATATTAATCAAATAGGGGGCGCAGTCACAGTCTATGCCAATACTAATGAGAAAGTAAAAGAAATTGTCTCTAAGGGAGGTCAGGAGGCTTTCATTACTTCTCAAGCTCCTCGCTTTGATCTAGACAAGCTTACATGGATGAATCAGCGATATATTCAGGAGGTAAAATCAGAAGCAGAGCTTGAAACACTTATAAAGGATTTCTTTCCCAAAGCCTCAGATTTACCAGAGGAAACTTTAAAAAATCTTATTCCTCTTCTGAAAAGTCGCATGGTAACACTTAAAGATTTTGAAAGCTTAACTAAGTTTTTCTTTGCACCACCAACAGGTTTTGTATTAACCGAAACAGAGAGGGAGATTGCTAATGATCTCCAAAGTGCATTTGAAGGACTTGCTGAGTGGAATAAAGATTCGATACTTACTATAATGAAGGAGTTGTTGGAAAAGTATAAAATAAGAATGCCTCTACTCTATAAAATAACTACAGGAAGCGAGCGAGGATTGCCCCTACCTGAATCGCTTGAGATTTTAGGCAAAGAAAAAACATTATCTAATCTAAATTATCTTTTGAATTAATGAATAGATCATTTGCAAAATTTATCTCTTTTATTTTTAATCCGATAATAGTCCTGCTCGTCACAGGGTTTTTGCTTACCTATAAAACAACAGGCGATCTACCAGGCGCTCTCATGTGGACAGGCTATACAGTCCTTTTTCTGGCCATTATTACCCTCTTTATTTTTTATTGTGTATATAAGAAAATTTTTACGGATATGGATGTTTCCAAAAGAGAGCAGCGCCCATTACTGTTTGTCGTTGGTTTGCTAGTTACTGTTGTGTATCTTGTTGGACTTCTCTTCCTCGGTGGGCCTGCCGTTCTTTTCCTTATTACGTTTGGTGTTGTGATCGGCATTGCCTTTGCAAGCATTATTAATATATATCTTAAAGCGAGTATCCATGTGGCAACAATTTCAGCTCTGATGCTTGCGATAGTATTTGCTTATGGCAATAGTGCGTATGGTCTATTGCTTCTTATTCCACTTGTTGCGTGGTCAAGGCTAAAGACTAAAAGGCATACCCTACAGGAGACGATTGTAGGTGCTATATTGGGCGTTGTGCTATCATTATTGGTGTATATCTTAATGAAGTTGTTTTTAGCATGAATATAAAAAAGTTTATAAAATCTTTTAAACACGCGCTGGACGGCATCAAGCATGTTCTGGATAATGATCAGAACCTGGCTATTCACCTCGTTGTTGCCCTCTTTGTTATTTCAGGCAGCATACTTCTGAGAGTTACTCCATTTGAAATGGCAATTTTAGGCCTGACAATCCTTTTTGTTGTATCAGCAGAGATGGTGAATTCTGCTATCGAAAAAATGGTCGATCTTATTACTAGCGATCACAAAGTGGAGGCTAAAATCGCAAAAGATGTTGCTGCGGGGATGGTACTTCTAACAGCAATAGGAGCTATTATTATCGGGTTTCTTATTTTCTCCCCCTACATTCTTAGACTAATCTATTGAGTGCGTTCGTGAAGTGGCTTTTCTTCCTGAGGCTCGTTACTTCTGGTGATTGCATCAATGACTCTTTTTCCTACAGTAATATCCTGTCTCGTCTGTCTATCGATGGGTAATTTATAAATTTCTTTGAAAGTAAACCATCGCATTGTGTAGCCCTCGTTTGTATAAGTATCTTTTTTCTTGTCAGCCAAAGCGTAGAGTAGATGAGAGTGCCTACTAAGTTCTTCGTTGAAGTAATCATAGATAGAGTTGATATCTTTTAGAGAGAGCTTTATTTTTAACTGGCTACTAACTATTTCTTTAAAGATCACGATAGGATCTTCGCCATCCTGGCCTTCTCCGCTAAAAAGCGACCATGTAGGGGCAGATGATTCATGTTGTTGCAAGAGGACTTGTTGAGTAGGTGTGTGATAGAGAAATCCGCTTGCATAAATCTTCTTATGCATGGGTATATTATAGCACAAAATAGCTTAAAAAGCTATCAAAAGAGCCACATTTAGGTTATTCTTTCGTGGGTCGATGCAAAAGGGTTAAAGAAGAAAAGCGATAGAGATTTTTTGTGGATCTAGCGACTAGTTCGTATGCACCCAGCATTACCCCGGTATAAAACATATCTCCCAGCAGTGTATATTTGAAAAATGGTACTCCCATGACATAGCTTTGTAACAAGCCATCTATCCCTTTATCGTACGTGCCAGTTGCCCAGACGCCGAAATTAGTGATGAGGAAGAATTGGATTGAGGCAAGTAGTGTTCCCCCTGCGATATGTTTGAAGTTTTTATTATTTTTTAAATAAATACCAATCCGCCCTGATAGCAAGAAACTTCCATAGACATAGAGGGTTGTTGAATGGAGAGACGCAGTTAGCGGATATATCTTATGAAAGTCAACGATCGGGTTACCAAAGGGATTAATGTAGAGGATCAAATAATCAGAGATAAGCATTGTCAAGAATGGTAGTATGAGCGCGTATTTTTTATTCAAATAGACTCCTCCAAAAAGAGCAATGGCCGTGATTGGTGCGAAATTTGGTATGTGGGGCATAAGTCGTAAGAGTGCCCCAGCAATGATTAAAAATATTGCTAACATAATGATTTTTATTTCTTTTTCCAGTACCAAAATGCAACTGACAAGCTGATGAGGGACAAGAGCAACAAAAGGCCTTTTGTTGCGTTAATTGATTTGGTTGTTTTTGTAGGTTTTGATTTATTGTTATCTTTTTGAGAAGAATCTTCCAAAGATTGTGCACCTAAGATTTCTTCGGAGAGAGATTCATTTGTGGTCGCATCTTTGACTGTAGGTGGGGTAGTGGTCGCTGTGGGCGTAGAAGCTGCTGTCAAAGATATAGTAGGAGTTTGAGTAACTGTTGGTTCTGAGGTCGTCGAAGGAGGGGTTGGCGTAACTGTTGGTGTGGCTGATGTTGAGGGTGTCACGGTTGCTGAAGTTGTGGAAGTGGGACCAAAAACATTCAGGATCCACGTTTTCCCTGCGAGTGCTATTATGACCTGAGCAGTAGTTGATGCGTTTGACACAAATGTGCTTGCTCCCCAGTCAAAAGCCATAATGCCACCGTCTGTCTGCGACTGCTGAGATAAAAGATAGTTGTGTGCAGAATTTGCCTGACTCGAATTCTCCATTCCCAAAGTATTGAAAGCCATCAGAGCCCAGCCTGTAGAATCAGGGTCACTTGTTCCGTAGTAGCCAAATCCACCGTCTAAATATTGATTGGCCAATAGATAGTCTTTGGCGCGACCAATTGCATTATCGAGATCTGGATCGGTAAGGCCATTTTCTTTTGCAGCAACCAGTGCTTGTATTGCCGCTCCTGTCATGTCAGAAGATGTGCTATACCAATTACATCCTGGAGCGGAGAATCCGAATCCTCCATCTCCAGAATCCTGTTTGGATATGATGAAATGAAGCACGTTTTGTTCTATCTGGTTATTGGACAGAGAGCCCCCGGCAATGAGTGCCAAGAGTCCAAATATATCATCATTCAGCGAGCATTCATCTCCAATTTGGTTATGGTTATAAAAAGTTTCAAGATTTTGTATGAAGTTTATTACTCCAAAATTTGAAGGGTCTGATCCTATTGCAACTATGGCAAGAATTCTCGTCTCCCAATCGGTTGGTGCTGATGGTTCGGAAGGAATATCTGATACTAAAAAATCTTTCAGAGAATTTGTCGGATTTTTAATCGTACTAGTGTCGATCCCGTTTGCCGCAAATGCAATTGCCGACCACTGAGATGGTGCGCTAAATCCTGTCGTGATTCTTCCGCTTGCGTCTTGTTTGGTTCTTAGGTAATTCAGGGCATTATCGGTGACTGTGTCTGCCCATGCAACTTGAGCATTGGCGAGCATAATAATGGTTAGAAGAAAACTGATCAATATTTTTTCCATATTATTTTCTAGTTTGGTCCGATGTATTTCCATGTCACCGAGTCATTATTATTGGCTTTTA
>JAHFKE010000111.1 GCA_023245515.1 Candidatus Levyibacteriota bacterium | reverse complement strand
TAGAACATGCACAGAGGACGGAAGAGAACTTCTATCGCCAATTGCACTCTATTGGCAATTCTTTTGCCTGGGACAACAAGCTTGAGACATATTCGCCTCAATATTATAAATGGACACAATGGCTTTTTGTACAACTTTTTAAATCAAATCTGGCTTATAGAAAAAGCTCTGCGGTTAACTATTGTCCCTTCTGTAAAACAGTCTTATCAGACGAACAGGTTATCGATGGAAAGTGTGAGAGGTGCTCTACTGTTGTTGAGAAGAAGGAGTTAGAGCAGTGGTTTTTCCGGATTACCAACTATGCCGACCGGTTACTCAACAACATACAGGATCTTAATTGGACGGAGAAAGTAAAGATTGCTCAGAGGAATTGGATAGGGAAATCTGAGGGAGCCAACATTGAGTTTCCTCTCGTTGATCCCGATATTGATCATTTCGTACTGCTGCATGGAAAGGGTGGTTCATCCACAAGTGACTTTCTTCCGTGGATAAAGTCTCAGCTTGAGAATAGAGGATATACGGTAGAGGTGCCAGACCTGCCAAATGCTTCTGAGCCGGATGATGAGGAGCAAATGGAATACGTGAGGCAGCATTGCAGAATTGACAAGAAGACATCAGTTGTGGCTCATTCATTTGGGGGCATTGTGGCACTCAGACTTTTGGAGCAAGGCGTGAAGATGGGTAGGGTGACACTTGTCTCCACTCCGTACTCTGACAACTTTCTTGATGGGAGGGAGCGCCCAAGCGTCTCTAGGGCACTAGCCAAGGGATTTAACTTCGATATCATTAAGATGAATTGCGGGGGTTTCGTGGCTGTTTATGATACAAATGATCACGTCGTGCCCGTCAAGGACGGTGAGGCATTTGCTGCCAAGCTTGATTGTATGCTTGTTCGGGTAAAGGGGCAGAAAAGTCATTTCAATGGGGCAGAGGAACCTGAGGTCTTGCGCTACAGTGCTCCTGCTGTCCGAGTATTCACGACACGTCCTGATACTATCTATGGCGCGACATATCTCGTGCTGGCTCCCGAGCATCCTTGGGTACTTCTGGCAGTAGATCCGAGACACCAAGTTCTGGAAAATAAGGAAGAAGTGCGTCTTTACGTTCAGGAGGCTAGGCAGAAAAGTGACGTTGAGCGTTCCGCAGAGGGCAAGGAAAAGACTGGCGTTGAGCTCAAAGGCGTCAAAGCTATAAATCCTGTGACGAAAAAAGAGATTCCTGTATGGGTGGCTGATTATGTTCTGGGAGGCTATGGTACAGGCGCAATTATGGCTGTTCCTGCGCATGATGTTCGTGACTATGAATTTGCCAGGAAGTTTGATTTACAAATCAAGGAAGTGATAGTGCCTGAGGAGAAGTATAAAGTATCAAGTATAAAGTATCAAGGGAAAGAGAATGAAAAAATACTTAATACTGAATACTCAATACCTGATACTGCCTACACAGGAGCTGGCATACTGGCTAATTCAGGCGAATGGGAGGGCTGGAAGACTCCTGGGGATATTGGCAAGACTATTACTTGGCTTGAAGAGAAGGGCGTTGGCAAGCGCGAGGTGAATTATCATTTGCGTGATTGGTTGATTTCACGGCAAAGATATTGGGGCCCACCCATCCCGATGATCTTTTGTCAGGCCTGTTCAGATCGTGGCGATTCGTGGTTTACTACTGAAGAAGCGAGACAGTATGAAGAATCAGGAATCAGGAATCAGGAATCAGGACAAAGAGAGAAGGACCATAATTCATTATTCATGATTCATAATTCACAAGAAATGGCCGGCTGGTATCCCGTTCCTGAGGATCAGCTTCCTGTTGATCTGCCATATATCGAAGACTTTAAGCCTTTGGGAACGGGGAAGTCGCCCCTGGCAACTGATCTCAATTTTGTGAAGGTACAATGCCCACACTGCGGAGCTGATGCTAGGCGTGAGACTGATGTGTCGGATACCTTTTTGGATTCGGCCTGGTATTTCCTGCGTTATCTTTCGGTTGATCGAGATGATGTTCCTTTTGACAAGGAAATTGTAAAGAAGTGGTTGCCAGTGCATATGTATATCGGTGGGGCAGAACATTCCGTCCTGCACCTTCTGTATGCCAGGTTTATCACAATGGCGCTTCATGATATGGGGCAGCTGCCTTTTGAAGAACCCTTTAAGAGATTCTATGCGCATGGCCTGATCATTAAAGACGGGGCAAAGATGAGCAAAAGTAAGGGCAATGTCATCAACCCAGATGAATACATCGAGAAGTATGGTGCTGATTCATTGCGATGCTATTTGATGTTCTTAGGTCCTTTTAATCAGGGAGGAGATTTTAGTGATTCAGGTATTGAAGGGATGAATAGATTTCTGAAAAGAGTTTGGTTCTTGTTCCAGGAAGCTGAAGAGGGGGAGATTGGAGATGAGGGCTTGCGGATGATGCACAAGACAATTAAGAAGGTGACTGAGGAGCTTGAAAATCTTCGCTACAATACTGCAATTGCCTCGCTTATGGAATACTACAATTTCCTTTATAAACAGGAAAAGGCAACTAAGTCTGAGGCGGAAGTGTATCTGAAGCTGTTGGCACCGTTCGCGCCATATATGACTGAGGAGCTCTGGATGGAATCAGGAATCAGGAATCAGGAATCAGGACAAGGGGAGAAGGACCATGATTCATTATTCATGCTTCATAATTCGATTCACCTCAGTGAGTGGCCTGGCTATGACGAGAAGTATTTGCAAGAAGGGAGCTTTACTATAGCTGTGCAAGTAAATGGGAAGCTACGCGGGACTGTCCAGGTCTCATCAGCGGATGCGATTAATAAGGAATTGGTCGAAGCGATGGCTAGAAAAGACGATAATGTGGCTAAGTTTTTACAGACCGAGGTCAAGCAGGTGATCTACGTCCCCGGTAAGATTTTGAATTTTGTGGTGATCTGATTTTCCTATAGTTGAATATATTCAGCCTCAATGATATAATGCTCTATTCATGAGAGAGCTAGGGCCATATAGACAGAAACTTTTAGCAATAGAGGCTAAAACAGCAGCTGCAAGTGCTGATGCAAGAGGGGAGATTGAAATATATCGGCCTGTTGGTTCGATTGAAGATGCAAGGGAAATTTCTGCAGAAGAAGCAAGACAAAGAGAAGAACAAGAAAGAGCAGAGCAAAATTTTCTCAATCTCAAAACAGAAATAGCAAAAATAGTTACACCATATAACAATTTGTTTAAAGAAATGACATTGCAGGAACACGTGAAACAAAATCCTCGGGCGAGGGGGCTTTTACGTAATAAATTTAAAGTAGAAATACCTGTAGAGAAAGGCACTGCTGTTCTTAAATACCACAAGCAAAAAAATGGGGGTGATGTTGATCTTATTCCTGACTCCTATCTTCTGGAAAGAGGAGAGGGACTAGAAAAAAAGAAGCT
>JAHFKE010000110.1 GCA_023245515.1 Candidatus Levyibacteriota bacterium | reverse complement strand
AATTCTCATATAATTATTTTCGTGCCCGTAGCTTCCGCCTGCTACAGAGTAGCAGGACGGACCCGTCCTCACCAAAGGTGAGGCGGGCAATTCTCATATAATTATTTTCGTGCCCGTAGCTCAATTGGATAGAGCGCTTCCCTCCGAATGCGTCTGAGTTAAATTGCATAACTCCCTCGTAAATGGCGTATTCTCTTTTGATTCAATCGGTTAGCCAGTCTTGCATGCTTGCGCCAATCTTGCCCAAGTTGTGCCAATTTGTATGGTGTTTGGACACTTTTTGGACACCTAAGGGGCCGGGTAGCACCGGAAAGAGACGTATACCATTCCAATAGAATAGATCGCTAGAAAGTTTTTACAATTTTTAAAATTGACCCTAAGTACGGCTGGGCATAAAATAACGGAGTCATGGAAAAAGTAATCGTGTATATTGATGGACCCAATTTGCTTGGCGCTGTTAGCGAGACTCTCAGAAAAAGAGTTTGGCTAGACCCATATAAATTAGCCAATTTTTTAATCGATGGGCGTACTCAGCAGATTCAAAAAATTTATTACGCAGAAACCCCCTACCCAGAGACTTCTTTCCAGTTGGAAACTTTTCGTAAGCAACAAAGCTTTTTCGGACATTTACACAAATACACCGAGAGTAAGCAGGTTGTCCATATAAGAGGCCATTATCGCATCGACAAGATGAAAGTGCCGCCGTACATTCTCTCCGGCTTAAAACCTGATATTCAAAAATTAGTGGCTAGTCTCGTATGGACTCGGCCTGTCGAAAAGGGTGGTGATGTAGGTTTGGCTGTCAGATTGGTCAGAGATGCGTTTCAGGGTAATTTTGACCATGCTATTTTGGTGACGGAGGATCAAGATTTTGCCCCAGCTATCCGAATCGCCCTAAGTTGTCCCGGTAAGAAAGTCAGTATTTCCTACGTGAATAACGCTTTCAGAAATGCAAAAGCCTTGCGGAATCAATGCGAAGAGGCTGGTTTTATCCAGATCACCAGAGCAAATATCAATCATAGTGCCCTAGAAACAGGTTGAGCCAGGTTTTTAGGCCTGGCTCGGGCCCCCTAATCGCAAGCAACTAGGGGGAAGTAGTAAGTAAAATATACCATGTTAGATGGTGATTATTCAAGGCCTACGTTAATTCAAAAATCCAACAGTTTTGAAGGCGTAGTCTTAAACGCTTTGGCGAGTTTTTCGATCGTATCAATCTTAGCTGGTGGAGGATTCTTTAAGCTCTCAAGCCTCTGCACATGCCGGTAGGCTAGGTTGGCATATTCAGCCAGTGTCTCTTGAGACCAGCCCTTTTTGGTTCTGAGCTTTCGTAGGTGTTGGGCGAATCTAAGCCTTATCTCTTTTGCCATGCGGACATTGTAGGTTTACACGACTTAAGAGGCCACGACCTACAAGGCGGTTAATTGAAGTTTTAAATCTAGGGGTATATACTTGTCAACATGATGAGGATAGATTATCAGTAGGGCTTAGGCGGTGGGTGATGAACCTGCCGCTTTTTTATTTGGGGGTAGATATGAAGCGCTTTTCTTCAATATTTATTTTAGTAATGGTTTTACTTGCTGCACCTACAGCCTATGCGGAATCTGGGCGGTATCAACTCTACATAGCTGATACTAAATCAGGCGAGCATGAAACATATAGGTTAAACACAGAAACTGGTGAGGTGTGGCAGTATACAAAAGAAGTTATTCTTAATAGTGAGAGCGTGGGGCTCACAGGTAAGGCAAAAGAAGGGCTAGATAATTTAATACAACAATCTAAGAATCAAGGAAAAAATGTCTATACCACGGCGCACTGGGTAAAACTGGATGAATATATGGTGCCTAATATATATACGACAGAATGATGCTTAGATGACTCCAAAAACTAAAAAGATAATTGCGAGAGAAGGTGATATGAAAAATCATGCTAAAGGTATGAAAAAAAGAAGACTTCGCTCAATCTTCTTCGTGGTGCTTATAATTTCAATATCCTCCACATGCTTTGCGGAAGAGAGTTTTAAATATCAATTTGCTCACGATTTCATCCGGGCACTAGGTTGCCTACAGGATATATCAGGTAGAGTAAAAGAGATCAAAGATGATGACGAGATGTTGAAGCTATTAACGGCAACAAATAGAAATGTTCTTAAATCTAAAGAGGCTCATGCTCTAATGGAAAAGTTCCTGAGGCCGGAAAGATTATCTAAATTTTCTACCGAAGAACAAGATGTAGTGCCTACAATCGTGGGTATTTTTTATGAGATTAACGAGTTATCCAAGGCTTCTTTAAAAATGCTTGAAGGCTTGTCCAGCGACGAAATTACTGTATCAATAAAAGGCAAATCCGCCGTTCCGCAAGCAACTAATAATTTGATTGGCTCTCAGCGTAATGCGGCTAGGACGGGCGCATTGTTAGAGGAAGCATACAAACGATTATTTTATGCGTCCTTATTAGTGGGGCAAATGCTAACTGATTATCCAAATGGACAGGATAAGCCCGTGTTAGATATGACTCTAGAGGAAAAGCAATCTCTCTTACGTGAGCTTGAGTTTGTCTTTGGCGATGAGGTAAAAGAAGGGGTTAAGACCGGACAACCATATTTGAAAGGGGCAGGGGCTGGGTTATATCAAGCGTTAAATCAATCCTGGCAGGTAAAAGAACGATGACCCAAAGATCTTTGACATTGATCTCGAAAAGAGTCTCATTTGCATTCTGGAGCAGAAGAACGGAGATAAGAGTTATATTCCCGTTAATGAGCCCTGCAGACAAGTTTTAATGGCGATACAGCGCAATCCCAAGAGCCCTTATGTATTCTGCAAGAAGGACGGGGAGACCTATAGCTTTAGGAAAACCTTTGAGACAGCTCTAAAGAAGTCTGGTATATTAGACGCTTCGTTTCATACATTGCGTCACACGTTTGCTTCGCACCTAGCAATGTCCGGCGTAGATTTAAACACTATCCGAGAGCTTATGAGGCACAAGAGTCTCGATATGACGCAAAGATATGCTCACTTATCGAAAGACCATAAGGCTAGGGCAGTATGCGTTCTTGCAAGTCAGATGGACACTATTTGGACACCAGACGATAAAGTGAATGACGACGAAGAATTTGAAAAGGTTGTAAGTCAAATAAGTATAGCAGCATAAATGATCTCGTGCCCGTAGCTCAATTGGATAGAGCGCTTCCCTCCGAAGGAAGAGGTTGATGGTTCAATTCCATTCGGGCACATTCTTCTTTGCCGTGTCCTTGTCGGCACGGCTTCGAAGGAACGAGTTCCGGGGATAAAAGGGTTCGGTTCTACCCCAAAGAAAGGGGCACTTAAGTTCTCCAAGCAGTTGATTGATTAAGAACACAGTGCTCTCACTCGAAGTCTGTAGTTCTCAAAGTTCCTGAAGCCGTAAGCTCTTCGT
>JAHFKE010000033.1:9901-11548 GCA_023245515.1 Candidatus Levyibacteriota bacterium | reverse complement strand
AGATACGCTTAAGTCTCTTTTTGCAGTTTCTGAAAATTACCCTGACTTGAAAGCAAGTGAAAATTTTCTTGCCTTACAAGAGGAACTTTCAGACACAGAGAATAAGATCGCTTACTCCCGCCAGTTCTATAACAGCACGGTTCGGGATTATAATACCCAACTAACTGTTTTCCCAAGTAATCTTATTGGTAATCTTTTCAAGTTTGAAGACGCGGAATTCTTTGAAACAGATAAGAAAGAAAAGGAACCGGTGAAGGTATCGTTCTAAGAAGCGCGTGGCATAGAGCACGTGGCAAGTAGAAGACAACTACGCGCTATATTCTACGTGCTACGAGCAGTGTTATGACTATCTATTCTAATATCTCATCTAATATCTGGAGGAGTTATTTGATTATGGCGCTTTTTCTGGCGTTTGCTGCTCTCGTAGCATATGTCATTGGCGCGGCTACAGAGCAAGGACCCTCTACAGGTATTATAATTTTTATCGTCGCGATCGTTTATAGCTTTATCAGCTACTTCTGGTCTGACAAGATTGTCCTCGCTACTTCAGGAGCTAAAGAAATCAAGAAAAAAGATCATCCCGAGCTCTTCAGAACAGTGGAAAATCTTGCAATCGGAGACGGCATACCTATGCCCAGAGTCTATATTATCAACGACGCCTCCCCGAATGCCTTCGCCACAGGACGCGACCCCAAGCATGCAGCAGTTGCTGCAACCACAGGTATTCTAGAAAAACTTAACAAGGCAGAGCTGGAAGGAGTCTTAGCTCACGAGCTTTCTCATGTCAAAAATTACGATACGCGCCTCCTGGCAATTACTGCAGTCCTTGTCGGATTTATCTCTCTTATTACAGATATGTTCATGAGGCAACTTTTCTGGGGAGGAATAGGAAGAGATAATGATAATAGAGACAGCAGAGCCCAAGCAATCTTCCTTGTCATAGGAATCGTTCTGGCAATACTTGCACCTATCATAGCCAGCCTCATTCAACTCGCCGTATCCAGAAGAAGAGAGTTTCTTGCTGATGCTTCAGGAGCCTTACTCACCCGCTATCCGGAAGGACTTGCGAGCGCCCTTGAGAAAATATCCAAAGACCCTAGACCTTTAAGAACAGCAAGTAGCGCAACAGCTCATTTGTTTATCGTTAATCCTTTCAAAGGCAAAGGCATACAGAGCTCACTCACCAACCTCTTCAGCACTCATCCCCCTATTGCTGAAAGAGTCAAAATCCTCAGATCAATGTAAAGCAAGCTATATCTCCCCTTGATATTCTGATAAAATAACAGTGTATAATTTTTATTTTTAAAATTTGGTCATTAGTGTTTGATTAGAAATTAGAAATTAGAAATTAGAAATTATCATGCTAAATCTCGCTTTAATTACTCTCGGTAAAGCTATCTCCGAGCTGATTCAAATCTTTGATCTCGGCAACGGATCTACCTGGCCAGGACATATTGCTCTAAAAATCAATAAGCACTTTCTCCGCGAAGTAGTAGAGAAGTCCAAGCTCAAAATTATCCTCGTTGCTGGAACAAATGGTAAGACCACCACAACTGCTCTCATCCGAAGCGCGCTTGAAGAAAATGGTAAGACAGTTCTGCAAAATCAGTCAGGAGCGAATCTCCTCAACGGTATCGCCTCGACACT
>JAHFKE010000033.1:0-9801 GCA_023245515.1 Candidatus Levyibacteriota bacterium | reverse complement strand
ACTTCGCTCTCTTTGAAGTTGATGAAAATGCTCTACCCCTTATCCTAAAAGAACTAACACCCGATTATATTGTACTTCTCAATCTTTTCCGGGACCAGCTTGATAGATACGGAGAGGTAAATACGATTGCTGAGAATTGGAAAAAATCCCTCACTCACCTCTCCTCTCATTCCGCATTAATTCTCAATGCAGATGATCCCCAAATTGCCTACCTTGGAGAAGCGATGAAAGCTCGAGCTGTCTATTTTGGTCTGAGAGATTCTCAATTTACGACAGACACAAGTCAGCGTGCAGCAGACTCAATTTACTGTCCCAAATGCGGAGAAAGGCTCGCCTTTAAAGCTATTGCATTCTCTCATTTGGGAGACTGGGAATGCAAGTATTGCGGCCTTAAACGACCCAAAATAGAAGACCGGAAATTTACGATCTACCCACTACCTGGTCTTTATAACAAATATAATATTCTAGCTTCTCTCCAGTTATTAAAACAAGTTGGACTCACAGAGGAAGAAATTGAAGAATCATTTATCAAGTTCAAGCCAGCATTTGGACGACAGGAGATTGTCGAGTACAAAAAAAGAAAAGTACAACTCTTTCTTTCCAAAAATCCGACCAGCTTCAATCAGTCCTATGAAACTATAAAAAGTCTGAAGGCAACCACATTACTTCTCGTTCTCAATGACAGAGTCCCGGATGGCCATGATGTCTCTTGGATTTGGGATGCAGATCTGCCTGGGATAAAAAGCTTCAAACATGTCCTTATTTCAGGAGATAGAGCCTACGACATGGCTTTGCGCGTCAAATACGAAGGTGCTAAAAACTTCCAGACTTTTGAAGATCTGAAGGAGGCAATCAACACTGGAATTGGCTTGGTAGAAAGAGAAGAAACCCTCTTCATTCTCCCAAACTATTCAGCTATGCTCGAATCGCGTAAGATATTAACTGGGAGGAAGATATTATGATCAAACTCAAAGGACCATTAGTTTTTATTACAGGAAATCTAAATAAGCTGGAGTGGACTAAAAAATACATCCACGTACCCATGATTCATAAAAAACTTGATCTCACAGAAATTCAATCCTTAGATGCAAGACAAGTAACAGAGCACAAAATTAAAGAGGCATACAAAATCCTCGGCAAGCCGGTTATGGTCGAGGATACGTCATTGGTTTTTCATGCGCTTGGGAAATTGCCAGGACCTTTTATTAAATACTTCCTGGAAGAAATCGGCAACGAAGGTATGTGTCGTATGCTCACAACTGACCGCTCAGCAACTGCTATAGTGACCTTCGCTATATACGATGGCAAGAGTGTGTATTTTGGCGAGCAACAGCTGAAAGGCAGCATAGCTGATAAGCCCCGCGGAGAAGGCGGATTTGGTTGGGACCACATATTTATCCCCACAGGCGCTACCAAGACCTATGCCGAAATGACCGAAAAAGAGATGTTTAAGTTCTCTTTGCGACGCCTCGCCTTGGAGAAATTAAAAAAGATTATATGAAAAAAAACTATACCCTAAACCCTAAACCCTATAACCTAGTCATCGGATGGCTTTATCCGGAGCTCATGAGCACTTATGGAGACAGAGGTAATATTACTGTGCTTCAAAAACGCTGCGAGTGGAGAGGGATTAAAGTCGAAATTCTAAATATTGACCAAACGACCACGAACGGTGACCTACGAACCGTGAACCTTCTCTTCGGCGGTGGCGCCCAGGATCGCGAACAAGAGATAGTTATGCGTAATCTTCAAGACAAAAAAGAAGCGATCGTTGAACTCATTGAGAAAGATATTCCTGCTCTCTTCGTCTGCGGCGCACCCCAGCTCATGGGCAAATTTTATGAACCGGCTGAAGGCAAAAGAATTCAAGGCCTTGGCATCTTTGATATGGAGTCGAGACATCCCGGCCCTAACGCACCCCGTCTCATCGGCAACGTCATCGCCAAAATTTCAGAAGAAAGTATCAAGTATAACGTATCAAGTATAACGTATGAAAAAGAAGAAAAAATACTTAATACTGAATACTTAATACTTAATACTATTGTTGTTGGTTTCGAAAATCACGGCGGCAGAACCTATCTGGGGAAAGATGCCAAACCCTTTGCCAAAGTATTGAAGGGCTATGGCAACAATGGAGAGGATGGCACAGAAGGGGTCGTTTATAAAAATGCGATTGGCTGCTATCTTCACGGCCCGCTTCTTCCGAAAAATCCTCAGATAGCCGATTATCTCATCGCCAAGGCGCTCGAAGTAAAATATAAAAAAGAAATTATACTTGAGCCACTCGACGATAGTATCGAAGAAAAAGCCAAATCTGCAATTGCAGAGAGGCTCGGAATTGCGCTATAATAATTAGCACGTGGCGCATAGCACATGGCGTATAGAAATAACGAACTATATGCTACCCCCTATTTGCTACGCGCAAAATTATGAAACTAGACATCCAGCACATCGCCAAACTTGCCAACCTCCATATAGATAAAGAGGAGGAAAAGAGATTTGAAGAACAACTCTCAGAAACTCTCGACTATGTCGAAAAACTCAACGAGATTGATACAGAGAATGTCGAACCGACATCCCAAGTAACCGGTCTCCAAAATATTGCCAGAGAAGATATCGCTATGGAATCCCTCACACAAGAACAAGCGCTATCCAACACCAAGAGTCAGCACAATGGCTTTTTTCAGGTAAAAGCAATCCTAGAGAATCAATAAAAATTATGAATAACTTAACAACTCTATACATCATTCGACATGGAGAGTCGGAATTAAACGAAAGGCTTGCAAAAGGAGAAGTGATGCAGACGGGAGACTACTCAGAGTTTGGGCCGCCATTAACGAAAAATGGCAGAACGCAAGCGACGCAAATAGCAGAAAAGCTCAAAAATATTCACTTTGATGCAGCTTTTTCGTCTGACTTAATACGGGCTAAAGAGACAGCTGAAATAATTACCCTTGAAAGAAATATTGCTGTTAGCACAACGAAGGTAATCCGTGAAACGCATTGGGGAAGTGACGAAGGAAAATTTCATAGCAATTTTGAAAAAATACAAGAAGATATTAAAAAGCTTGTAGAAGAAGAGAAGATGCATTTCAAATTTGAAGATGCAGAGACGGAGGAGGAGGCAGTAACTCGGTTGATAACATTTGTGCGCGAAGTGGCGGTTGGGTATACAGGCAAGACCGTAATGATTGTTTGCCACGGGAACATCATGAGAATGTTCTTGATCAAACTCGGATTTGCGGCATACGATGAGCTTCCACCCAGACATATTGAGAATACCGGCTATTTTGTTTTACAATCTGACGGTGTAGATTTCTTTATCAAAGAAACACATGGCGTACATAAAGTCGAAGTCAATTAACTTATGCATAAATTAGCAACTTTTTACTTCCTCAGACATGGGGAAACAGAATATAATATCAAACATATTATCCAAGGACAGGTGGATTCTCCGCTAACAGCCGAAGGAGTTGAAGATATTAAAAAACTTGCTATCAAATTCCGCGATATCAAATTTGACCTTGCATTCTCTTCTGATTTACTCAGAGCCAAAAGGACTGCAGAGATTATAGCGCTTGAACACAAATTAGCTGTTGAGACCACGAAGCTTTTACGCGAAAGAAGTTTTGGGAAATACGAAGAGCAACACAACAGTGTGCTGCAAGCATATTACAAGCTTTTTGAACACTTAAGTGATGAGGAGAAATTTACTTTTTCCAAAGACGACGTCGAAAGTGACGAAAAGCTTATGGCAAGGGTCATAACATTCCTGAGAGAGACAGCTATCGCCTATCCCGGCAAAACAATCCTTGTTGCATCTCACGGTACCGTTCTCAGAGTCCTTCTGGTTCACCTCGGACATGCTACCCGCAAGACGCTGCCGTCACGATCAATAGACAATCTCGCCTGGGCTAAAATTGAATCTGACGGTGTCGATTTTTTCGTAAAAGAAACCGAAGGAGTTCGCTTTACAAAAGAATAACGCTATGAGCTTACATACACTATCGCTAACAGAAGCACTCAAGAAACTTGAACAGAAAGAAATTTCCTCCGTTGAACTGACCGAAGCATATCTGGAACGTATCAAAGAACTTGAACCTCGGCTTAATGCTTTTGTCACTGTTACCCCGGAAGAGGCACTGAGGAATGCTGCCGACGCCGACCGCAAAAGAGCAGAAGGAATTTCATTGCCACTTCTAGGCATTCCCCTTTCCATCAAAGATAACTTTTCGACCAGCGGCATCAGAACTACAGCTTCGAGCAAAGTTCTGGACGATTATATCCCCCCTTTTGACGCAACAGTCGTGAGAAGATTAAAGGAAGCCGGAATGGTACTTCTCGGAAAGACCAATATGGATGCCTGGGCGCATGGCTCCTCGACAGAAACCTCCGATTATGGTGCATCAAAAAATCCCTGGAATACCGCCCATCTTCCGGGTGGCTCATCGGGCGGAGCGGCCGCAAGCGTCGCAGCTGACCAGACTGTTGCCGCAATCGGCTCAGAAACTGCCGGGTCGATAAGACAGCCCGCCAGTTGGTGTGGAGTTGTAGGACTCAAGCCCACCTACGGACGGGTCAGTAGATACGGAGTCGTCGCTATGGGATCATCACTTGACAGTCCCGGACCCATCACCAAGAGAGTAGAAGACAGCGCCTTATTATTACAAGTTCTTGCAGGACAGGATCCGATGGATGCTACCAGCTCACCAACAGAGGTACCTAATTACTTAAAGAATCTTAAGAAAGATATTCAGGGATTAAAGATTGGCATTTCTGATGATTATTTTGAGGGAGTTCATGAGGAAGTAAAAGCTTCAGTCGAAGAAGCGATAAAAACCCTTGAAAAGCTTGGCGCCACTATCAAAAAGATAAAGCTCTTCCATCCCAAATACGCTATCGCAGTTTATACGATTCTCCAAAGAGCTGAAGTCTCTTCTAATCTGGCACGCCTTGATGGCATCCGCTACGGCAATGACAGATCTTACTTCGGTGAAGAAGCCAAACGCAGAATTATGCTCGGCACCTATACGCTCTCAGCCGGATATTATGATCAGTATTATAACAAAGCTCTCAAGGTGCGTACAGTGATCATTGAGGATTTCAAAAAAGCATTTCAAGATGTCGACGTCATCGTCGGCCCGACAGCTCCTACAACCGCACTACCCATTGGCGCAAGCGAAGGACAATCAATGTTTGGCGAACTAGCAGATGTCTTAGTTGAGCCATCCTCTATTGCGGGGCTCTCAGGTATCAATATTCCTGTAGGATTTTCTAAAGCTGGACTTCCTATTGGCATGCAAATCATCGGCCCGCAATTCGCCGAAGAACTCATCTTAAAAGTCGCATATAATTATGAGCAAGAAAACCCGTTATATTTGAAGAAACCAAAGATAGGAAGTAGCGCGTAGCACGTAGGATGTAGAAAGATATGTTTAGATTTGAAAAACTAGAAGTTTGGAAAGTCTCAATACTGTATAGTAAAAAAATCTATATATTGACTGAAAAATTTCCAGACTCAGAAAGATTTGGCTTATCTTCTCAGATAAAACGCGCGGCCCTATCTATTTCAAGTAATATAGCAGAAGGGTCCGGAAGTGCGACGACAAAAGATTTTTGTAATTTCTTAGATATTGCAATAAAATCTACTATTGAAACTGCTTCACAATTACTATTTGCAAAAGAAATGAATTACATAAATGATGAAAATGTAAAACAACTATATGAAGAGTCAGAGGTCCTTGTTAAAAGGATTCAGAGTCTGAAACAATATCTTAAGAAAGGAAACCAAAAATGAATAAAATATCTAATAACCACGAGCTACAACCTACGCGCTACGTGCCAGTTATCGGACTTGAAGTCCATGTAGAATTAAAGACAGAGAGTAAAATGTTCTGCTCGTGCTCTACGCAATATTTTGGCAAAGCACCCAATAGCCATGTGTGCCCTGTTTGCCTAGGACTTCCTGGAGCACTTCCTGTTCCTAACAGAATAGCCATCGAATCATGTATCAAAATTGCCCTGGCGCTTAATTGTAAGATCAACGAATTTTCAAAATTTGACAGAAAGAACTACTTCTACCCTGATCTCTCCAAGGGATATCAGATAAGCCAGTACGATCTCCCCTTTGGCTACGGCGGATTTATCGAGCTGAAGAACAAAAAGCGCATAGGAATAACGAGAGTACACATGGAAGAAGATACCGGAAAACTTTCCCACTTAGAACTCAGGGATGGCAAAGCAAGTCTTATTGATTTCAACCGCTCAGGTGTCCCACTGGTTGAGATAGTGACTGAACCGGATTTTGAAGATGCCTTGGAAGTGAAAGAATATCTGCAGAAGCTCCAGCAAATTGTGCGATATCTTGATGTATCAAATGCAGACATGGAAAAAGGCGAAATGCGACTTGAGCCCAATATATCTCTTCGAGAAAGTTCGGCGAAGGGGTTACCGAAATACAAAGTTGAAGTAAAAAATATCAATTCCTTCAAATTCGTAGAGAAAGCAATCGAATACGAGGTAAAGAGACATCAGACAATTCTTGATGAGGGCGGAACTCCTGCACAAGAAACCCGCGGCTGGGATGAGAACAAACAAAGAACCTTCTCTCAAAGAATTAAAGAAGATGCTCACGATTATCGCTACTTTCCTGAGCCTGATATCCCACCTATTATAACTCTCGCCGATCAACTCTCAACTCTCAACTCCTCTATGCCTGAGCTGCCCGATGCCAAGCTAGAACGATTTCAAAAAGAGTTCGATCTCCCTTATTACGACAGTGAGATTCTGACAAGAGATAAAGCTATAGCTGACTTTTTCGAGGAAGCAGTCACTGTAGGAAAAGATCACAGCATCTCACCCAAACAGATCTCTAATATAGTAATTAATAAAAAAACCGATATTTCTAGCACTCTTCCTGCTGAATTGATAAAAAATATTCTTGATGAAAAGAAGATTTTAGCCTTGGATGAAGGGGAATTAGAGAGCGCAATCGCACAAGTATTGATCGAAAATATAAAAGCCGTTGAGGACTATCAAAATGGAAAAGAAGGTGTTATAATGTTTCTATTAGGACAAACGATAAAGAAACTTGGGAAAAAAGTTGACACAGAGCTAGTACGCGAACAGCTGAAAAAAGAGTTAAAAGGATAGTATGTCGGCAGAAACACTACCAGAAGCAAAAAGATTAAGCGCTACAATGGCACACATCGAGGTACCAGGTGCTTTTGCGACTAGACCACCAGAATCTCCGCCCCATACATATAACCTTCCCTCCAAACTAGGCGATCCTGCTATTCCGTATGATACGACAGCGATAAGAATGCGCACCATCCAGACAAGTGCAGATGCCTTAGGGATTCCCGTACGGGAAGAGTACGCGGGAGATGAGCAATACTGGCGCGAAGTCAGTCTCGGCCTGACACATAACATTATATCCTTAAGACACCATTTTCCTGATGCTCCCAAACAACAACTCCAAAGAGCTGCCTTGGATCTTGCAGTACGGAATAGCGAACAACTAATGCGAGTGGAGCAAGAAGGCGCCACTGACAAATTAACTGGCACGTGGAACAGAGGAGCTCTAGACAATTATCTTAAGAACCTTATAAAAAACAGCTCAAAAGTTCCCCATGACAGAAGACGAGAGGCTGATGATATTAGCGTATTATTTGTTGATATCGATCATTTCAAACGCATTAATGATGAAAAGGGGCATGCAGAAGGAGACAAAAAATTACAAGAACTTGTACAAATACTCTCAGCACAAACACGACCGACTGACATGGTAGGCAGATATGGTGGCGAAGAATTTGTGGTAGTTGTCCCCCAGATGACACCAGAAAAAGCCATAGAGAAATCAGAAGCCCTAAGAGAAAGGATTCAAAGAGAAATGGGTCTAACAGTAAGTATAGGAATAACCTCAATAAATGAAGATGATACGGATATCGATGCTGTTTATGCACGAGCTGACGCAGGTGTCTATGCTGCGAAAGACCGAGGAAGAAACCGCTCTGTCGCACATGTAGGCTTTACCCCTGACAGAAAGTCTATTCTGACCGATTTATCTAATGGCATACGATATGTGGAATACAGAATAGAGGAGGGCGGAACAGAAAAAAGAAAATATATTGAACTTGCTCCCGACAGTAAGTTACTATTTGCTGCAAGACCTTAAGTCTCCATAACAAAACCCCTCTCTTGACCACGCCCAGAGTTTAGTTTAGGATGATAGTATCAGAGGAAAATCCTATGAATTTTAAGGGCAAGCTCATACTAGGTGTCGTTGCAATACTCATGCTAAGTATTCCTGTAACTATGTACGTTCTTCAACGTCAGCAGGAATCTCGAAGCCGCGCTAGTGCATCAACGACCCTCTCCCTCTCTCCCGCTTCTCCTGTTAGCGGAGCAGTAGGAGACACTATCTCTTTTGATGTGCAACTCACTCCTGGCACTAACTCAGTGACGTTTGTAAGATTGCAAATATTCTATGATCCCACCATACTTCAGCTCTCTACTACAAATCCCTTTGATCGTAATACCGATGTTTTTCCAGTAAAAGTAGAAGGGCCAGTCATCACGGCAGGATCTCTGGTTGAGTCAATATCCATAGGCAATGACCCCACAAAGATAATTACCGCACCCACCATTATTGGGAAGCTTAATTTCAAAGCAATTCATAACACTAGCGCTCCTTCAACGATATCATTTGGCTCCGGCAGCCTAGCGCTTTCCTCAGGAGCAAGTGACAGTGCCACACAGAATGTTATCTCAACAACCTCGCCCGCATCTGTCATAATTACAGCACCTGCGACGCCACTATCCCCGACCTCAACACCGAGTGCCACACCGACACTAAATTTGACACCCACAGCCACGCCATCTCCCGTTCCTACAGGAACGCCTACACCTACTCCTTTGCCAACAACACGACTAAATATTAACGCAATACTACATGGCATAGGAGTCGGGGGAGACAATGCCAACCCTTCAGCTAACAGTCTGAGCAACAAGCATCCTATGCATCCTACTCAGACAGCTTCTGTTTCTCTTTATGACAGTAGTAACATACTCATAACTAGCGCTTCAGGAAATATTCACTACAGTAGTACAAGCGGCAGCTTCTCAGGACTTATTGACGTAGGACATTTGCCAACAGACGTTTATACAGTAAAAGTAAAAACCACCTACCATCTCATTCGCAGAGTCGAGCAAATCATTTCCATAGTACAAGACCAGACTAATACTATTCCAACGGTCACCCTCGTTACGGGAGATGTGAATAACGACAATGAGCTTAGTATTATGGACTACAATCTACTTATGGATTGCTATAGCGACTATGCCGTTCCACTCACCACTTGTAATGCGAGCAAGAAAACAGCTGCTGATATTAACGATGATGGCTCTGTGAATGGATTTGACTATAACTTGTTCCTGAGGGAAATCGCAACACAACAAGGCGCCTAATAGTCGCACAAAGAAGCTATGTCTGAAGCCTCAACTGAATTATCATTCAACCCTACGCTTGAAGTGCCAAATAGAGAGGATGTTGTGACGACGGCAAAAGAAAGAACGAGGGAAATAAATGCCAAACACGAAGGAAATCCAGACTTCGCTGCAGAAAAATTACACCGCAGAACAGAGCTAAGCTACCTCACTACTGCGCTAGCAAGAGGCGAGATAACGCAACAAGAATTTCTTGATGTAGTCTCAGCGGGCGAATCCCAAGAGTCCACAGAAAGTCATCTAGATCCCCTTACTGGTCTCTATAACAGAGCAGCAGGAGAACAAAGACTAAAT
>JAHFKE010000109.1 GCA_023245515.1 Candidatus Levyibacteriota bacterium | reverse complement strand
AAGGATAGAAAAGTGCTACATGCTCTTTTTGAAGATTCTGATTATGCTTCTCAGCTGCAGGTGCTTCAGCAGGTATGGCAGGGAGCAGCCGATGTATTTCAGACGGACGGAGTCAAAACATTGTCAAAAGAGTATCGTGAAGTATTCCGTTCACATCTTTCCAATAGTGCGAGGCCTGCATATGTAGAATCGGCAGCAGTTCAACTGGGAGATTTAATCAAAGAGGGGATTGTATCTCAGCAATTTGCGACAGACGTTCCCGCACAGGTTATCGATGTCTTTGTAGGTGATCTGCGGACTTTGTAGTTATGTGAGATCTCAAGTTGGGTTGTCATGGGGGAGTAAACATATTACAATAGGCTATATGCAGAAGCGGAGTAGTATTAGCCCTCTTTTTTTTATTTTTCTTGGTATTGCACTGCTTATTTTCTTTTTCCTCTCAAAGCATTTAGGCTTCATTGAATTTTTGACGCGTCCTGTGCAGAAGACTACATTTAGTGCGCTTCATGGAAAGAAAGATGCTCCTACAGAGATTGAGAAACTTCGGGCTGAGAAAAACAGTCTTCTTATGCAGGTTGCCAAGGAGAAAGAGCTTGAGAAGGAGAATCAGGCTCTTCGTGATCAATTCCAAACAGAAAAGCCTTCTTCTAGAACGCTTTTACCGGCGCGAGTTATTGGTGCATCAGAGAATGAAATTATTCTTGATAAGGGCGAGAGTGATGGTGTAAAGCTAGGCGATGTGATAGTGGTTAAGGATAATTTGATCGGTAAGATCACAAAAACCTCCTCCCATATTGCTGCCGTTAGTCTTATTGCACATAATAAAACGGTATTCACTGCTCAGACGGTGAAAACGTCAGCTATCGGTGTTGTTAATGGAGCGGGAGGTGGGAAGATGACTTTTGTGACCGACTTATCTGAAAAGTTAGAGAGAGAAGACTTAATTCGTACAAAAGGAGATGTGGATGGGAAGGATAGTGGTTTTCCTCCGAATCTCGTCGTAGGTCAAATTATTTCGGTAAATAAAAAATCAAGCGCGTTATTCCAAGTTGCAGAAGTTAAGAGTCTTGTAGATTTTTCAAGATTGGAGATTGTGTTCGTGATGACAGGCAATTAATTTTTCATTTCCCAATTTTCATTAAGTTAAAACAAATCGCAATCCATTCGGCGAGCTCAGGACTAGATGGAAAATGGAAAATATACAGTATATGCTCTTACTACTTCCTTTACTTATTATCTCAATTCTCCTAGAGGGAACGGTAACAACCCTTCCACTTATTCTAATATGCCTTCTTCTTTTAATGATTATCAAAAGAGATGGCTCTGTCTTTCCTGTAGCATTTTTTGCAGGCCTTTTTCTTGATGCTATGACGTTGCATCGAATGGGGGGGGCAAGTATTTTTTTTCTTGTCTTCGTCTTTTTAATTTTTCTCTATCAAAAGAAATATGAAATATATTCTTACCCTTTTGTTTTTGCTGCTTCATTCTTTGGCGGATGGGCCTTTCTCGCGATTTTTGGATATCATGGGGTAATTCAACAGGCACTTTGTAGTTCGATAATTGCAGTGCTCTTGCTTATCATCTTAAAGATTTTAGCAATAAGAAAATAATCTATGAATCATGGCATTTTATTCGGCGAAAGCATAAAGACAGAAAAAATTAAAAGAAGGACATATGGTGGTGATCATAATTCCCATTTTTCTTCACGCGGATTTTTATTACCTTTATTATTAGTGATTATCTCCCTTCTGTTTTTAGGCAAGCTCTTTTATCTCCAAGTCATTCAGGGAAATTACTACCAGAAGCTATCTGACACCAATAGGATTCGGACTCAAACTATTCATGCTCCAAGAGGAATTATCTTTGATCGCAACGGGGTTCCGTTGACGCTTAATGTTCCTGGCTTTCGTCTCATTAGTAGAGATGAAAAAGGCGCAATCAAAACGGAAAGTATTGATAAGGAGGAAGCATTTCATTTAATTAGCAAAGGGGCAAAAAATGTTGAAGTTGCTTCTCTTCGTCAATACCCCTTCAAAGATGTGCTCTCTCATGTCGTAGGCTACATTGGTCAGATATCAGAGGCAGAGCTGAAGCAGCCAGGATTTAAAGGCTATCCTGCGAATGAGTGGATCGGTAAGAGCGGGATAGAAGATGAATACGAATCTTTGCTTCGAGGGCAGGATGGGAGACAGCTTTTTGAGGTAAACTCTCTTGGCAAGCTAGTCCGAGCTCTAGGGCAGACCGATCCGATTCCGGGCCAGGACATAAAGCTCACTATTGATTCCAGGCTTCAGCAGAAAGTCTATGAAGCGGCAAAAGATGTTAAGAAGGGCGTGGTAATTGTCTCAAAGCCAAATGGTGAGATCTTGGCAATGCTTTCAAATCCTTCGTATGATGCTAATCTTTTTACCATGGGAAAGACATATACGTCTCCGGCAGGTGCATATACTTCAACGCAAGATATTCTGCTAGACTCGGAAAATTATCCGCTTCTTAATCGGGCAATTGGTGGTACATACCCACCGGGGTCTACGTTTAAGATCGTCACAGCAGCAGCAGGACTTGAAGGGGTAATTGACGAAAAATATTCTATTGTTGACACCGGGGTGCTTAAGGTTGGGGAGTTCTCGTATGGCAATTGGTATTATCTAGAAAATGGCAAAACAGAATCAGGTAATCTGAATGTATCCCGGGCTTTAGCTAGGTCTAATGATATTTTCTTTTACAAACTGGCCGAGAAGTTAGGTGTCAGTCGTCTGGCTGGTATGGCTCAAAAGTTTGGTGTGGGACGTGAGCTGGGAATTGATCTGGGTGGCGAGGTTCCAGGCTTATTACCTACCAAGGAATGGAAGAAGGATTTTCTCAAAGAAGATTGGTATCTGGGGGATACCTATCATTATGGAATCGGGCAAGGATATCTTCTCACTACTCCGTTACAAGTTGCTATGTGGGCTGCCACAATTGCCAACGGGGGCATATTGCCGACTCCTCATTTTCTTGAAAATCCGAAATCCGAAATCCGAAATCCGAAATTGGTAGGTGAAAAAACAATCTCACTTATCAGGCAGGGCATGGTTGAGAGTTGCAGCACGGGGGGAGTAGCATGGCCGTTGTTTAATTTTAGAGTTAAGAAGCAGGAATTAAAAAATAAAATTGACCTCGACGGGAAGAATTTTTTTGATGCTCCTGCATCCGGTTCAGCAAAGATGGTAGGCGTTTCAGTTGCTTGTAAGACAGGGACTGCTCAGCATGGAGGAGAAGAGACATCTCCTCATGCTTGGATTACGCTTTTTGCACCGGCTTACAAACCTGAAATCGTCGTCACGGTTCTTGTCGAATCCGGTGGACAAGGATCAAGTGTGGCCGGTCCCATCGCCAAAAAGGTCCTTGAGGGGTATTTTGAGAAGTAATTTTTACCCTAGTTATTCGTAATTGTGGTGT
>JAHFKE010000108.1 GCA_023245515.1 Candidatus Levyibacteriota bacterium | reverse complement strand
GATGAGCTTCGGAAGATTGAGAAAGGGATTACTGATACAAAGACGATTCAGGTGAGTTAGTTCCCACCATCCCACCAGCATTGCCTGGTGGGATTTTTTATTCCACATTTAGCTACGCGTTGCTAAATGTGGAATAGATTTATAAACCAAAAAAGAGCGTTACTTTGATTTTTTATTTTTAATCTATAATATGATCTATATGTCCACTCTATACATAGTTGCAACTCCAATAGGGAATTTAGATGATATAACACTTCGTGCGCTTGAGATTTTGAAATCTGTAGATGCTATTTTATGTGAAGATACGAGAGTTACAAGGACGTTGCTTAATCATTACGGCATTAGCAAGCCTACCATCGCGTATCACTCTCAGAGTAAATTAAGTAAGGTTGAGCAGATTATTGAGCAACTTAAGTCTGGGAATAATTTAGCATTGGTGTCTGATGCTGGTACACCGACCATTTCTGATCCCGGTTCGTTTTTGGTTTCCAGGGTAAGAGAAGAGTTAGATGATTTAGTTTTGATAATTCCTGTTCCAGGACCGTCGGCTGTTATCGCTGCACTTTCCGCCTCTGGTTTCCCGGCATCCGAATTTCTTTTTCTAGGATTTCTGCCCCACAAAAAAGGAAGACAAACCTTATTTAAGGAGATTGCCGAGTGTGCACGAACCTCTGTTTTTTATGAATCCCCGCATCGATTTCTTAAGGCGTTAAATTCTTTGAGTGAGGTACTGGGACCAGAGAGGAAGATTGCGATTGCCAGAGAAATTACGAAGATTTTTGAAGAGATCAAGACAGGAAACGTGACGGAGATTATTAGTTATTACACAGAGAATCCGGATAAGATTAGAGGAGAATTTGTTATTATTGTTTCTGGATTATAAAATAAATTGATATAATAAAGTTATGAATAATATGTGGAAAAACTGGTTCGGTGTTATGCTCTCACTTTGGGTGACCCTTTTGCCATTTCTCGGATTCCCTCGGGGAATGAAGGATATATTTTATGTTCTAACTGGCATAGTTCTCATTGCTATTTTTTTTACAATAGCAAACGATAGGGTAGTTTAATTAATCCGCGGATATATTTATAAATGAAAGAAGATAGAGTCGCCGTGTATTTCTTCCTGGTACTTTTTTTTGGTTTCTCTTGTTACCTATTTTATCAAAGTCATACGAGGGATACTGTGGCGAGCATTGCTCTATATACAAAACCAGAAGTTGCTGTAGAAGATACCGTTCCGCCCCCCCCACCTAAGCCGCTCAAGCCTATTCATATAGCGACACCGATTCCAGTCAAGGCAATATATATGTCGAGCTGGGTGGCTGGTTCTAAAACAATTCGCGAGAGGTTAATAAAACTAATTGATACCACGGAGATCAATTCCGTTGTAATCGACGTTAAAGATTCTACGGGGGCAGTTTCCTTTAAGATGGATGATCCTTTGCTAAATACAATTAATCCGTATGAAAACCGTATCGTGGATATTAAAGATCTCATTACTGAGTTACACGATAAAAATATTTACGTAATAGCCAGAATAGCTGTTTTTGAAGATCCCAAGCTGGCAAAAGCAAAGCCTGAACTGGCTGTTAAGAAAAGGAGTGGAGCAACATGGAAGGATCGCAAAGGTCTATCGTGGACAGATATGGGTTCCAAGGATGTGTGGGACTATAATATAGCCGTTGCAAGGGGTGCATATGATGCTGGCTTTGACGAGCTTAATTTTGACTATATTCGTTTCCCGTCAGATGGCGATATGACCGATATAATGTATCCCTCGCTGGAAGGCAAAAAAATAGTAAGGTCGGAAGAGCTTAGAAAGTTTTTCGAATATTTAAATTCTAATGTAAAAGAGATCACCGCTGTGACGGGGCAAGTTGGCGCTCCTATGTCGGCTGATTTATTCGGCATGACAACGACTAATACTGATGATTTAAATATTGGCCAGGTTCTTGAAAACACAATTCCATATTTCGATTATGTGGCGCCCATGGTTTATCCATCTCACTATCCTCCGAATTTCAATGGTTGGAAAAATCCCGCAGATGTACCATATGATCTAATACATTTTGTTTTGAGTGCTGGTGTTGATAGAGTTGTTGCCGCTAGTTCTACGCCCGACAAGATCAGACCGTGGCTTCAAGATTTCGACCTTGGTGCTGTCTATACCCCAGAGATGGTTCGAGCACAGATACAAGCTACGAATGATATTGGCCTAGACTCTTGGATGCTTTGGGATGCCTCGAATCACTATTCGCCAGGGGCGCTGGAGAAAGATTGAGATATAGAATATAATTTAGTGTATATGGCCGAGATCAATAAAGACATTACATATTTTGCGGAGACAGATCATCGCAATAAGCATATTCGTTTCGGTATCAAGGCTCTAGATCGGGCTCGACATGTGTATGTAATAGGTAAGACAGGTATGGGTAAATCTACCATGCTTGAAAACATGGCTGTTCAAGACATAGCGAACGGTAATGGAATTGGCTTTATGGACCCGCACGGTGGTTCCGCCGAACTTTTCTTGGACTACATTCCTAAAGATAGAATTGAGGACGTAATCTATTTTGCCCCGTACGATCTCGATTTTCCCATTGCATTTAATGTTATGGAAGACGTTGGTAAAGATCAGCGTCACTTGGTGGCTAATGGTCTTATGGCTGCATTCAAGAAGATATGGCCAGATGTTTGGTCAGCGAGAATGGAATATATTTCTATGAACATCATTTTGGCCCTTTTGGAATATCCAGGCTCGACGCTTCTTGGTGTAAACAGAATGCTCTCTGATAAGGCGTACAGGAAGAAAGTTGTAGATAATTGTACTGATCCCGTTGTTAAGTCATTCTGGGTTGATGAATTTGCGAAGTACAGTGAGAAGTTGATGGTTGAGGCGAGCTCCTCTATTCAGAATAAATTCGGACAGTTCGTTTCTAATCCACTGATCAGAAATATTGTTGGTCAGCCGAAATCTACTTTTAATATTCGAGATGTCATGGACGGTAAGAAAATTCTTATCATGAATCTCTCTAAGGGTAGAATGGGAGAGCTGAATGCTAACCTGATTGGAGGTATGCTTATTACGAAAATCTATCTTGCAGCAATGTCTCGAGCCGGTGTGGATACCGGGAAATTAAAAGCGTTGCCACCATTTTATTTCTTCGTAGATGAATTCCAATCTTTTGTTAACGATTCGTTTAAAGATATTCTATCTGAGGCTAGAAAGTATAAACTATGTTTGACACTCGCTCATCAGTATATCGAACAGGTTCCGGAAGAGGTAAGGGATGCTGTTTTCGGTAACGTTGGCACAACTGTTGCGTTTCGAGTCGGGCCGCTTGACTCCGAGATGCTTGAGAAGGTTTTCGCGCCAAAGTTTATTGCGGAAGACCTTGTTAATCTTGGGTTCGCGCAGATCTATTTGTCTCTCATGATCGATGGTGTTGGATCTCCACCTTTTTC
>JAHFKE010000032.1 GCA_023245515.1 Candidatus Levyibacteriota bacterium | reverse complement strand
CAGAAACAAAAGCCATCGAGTTCTTCAAACTCATCGCACCCTTCGCCGGCTACGGATTTAATAAAGCTCACGCTGCCTGCTACGCAATCATCGCCTTCCGTACAGCCTACTTGAAAGCCAATTTTCCTGTAGAATTTATGACAGCGCTTCTTACCGCAGAATCGCGCGGCACCACAGGGCCTGCTAAGAACGAGAAAATAAGTCAGGCCGTTCTAGAATGCAGCCGCCTGGGACTAGAAATCCTCCCTCCTGATGTGAACAAATCAGATAAAGACTTTACCATCGAAGACCAGATCAAAGTCAGATTCGGATTCTCAGCAGTCAAAAACGTCGGAGAAGCTATCATAGAAAATGTCTTAGCAACCAGAGGCGATAAGCCATTCACCAGCATCCAAGACTTCTGCATGCGCGTCAACCTCTCAACTGTGAATAAGAAAACAATCGAAAGTCTTATCAAAACAGGCGCCATGGATCAGTTCGGCAATAGAGCATCTCTCCTGGTCGCCTTCCCCGAAATAGTCGCCAAGATAAATCAGATCAAGAAACAAAGCTCCGAGGGTCAAGAATCTCTCTTTGGAGAAGATGATACGGACTCCTCTTCAGATACAAGCTTTTCTTTCGCTGAGATAGATGATTTTACACCTGAAGAGAAATTGAACTTTGAGAAAGAATTCTTAGGATTTTACCTCACCTCTCATCCTCATATGAAAACCCTGGCGCATATCAGCACAATCGTTACTCATACCTTTGAGGCATTGGACGAGGAACAGGAGGGAACCAGAGTGAAAATAGGTGGCATCGTTGAGAATGCCAAGAAAATCCTTACCAAGAAATCCAATAGCGAGATGGCCTTTGTCACACTCATGGATGAAACAGGCGCCAACATAGAATGCGTCATCTTCCCGAAGATATTTACGCAGTACAAAGACTTCCTCATTAAGGATACTGTTATCCTGGTGGACGGTAAACTGGATAATAAGAACGACAAGCCCGTCATTCTCGTCGACACCGTCACCCCCGTCGAACACCAAAAAGCCTAACCCTTGACTTCGCAGTAGTTACAATTTAAAATGTATATGCCTGGATTTGTCAGGTTTTTGTTTTGTTTAATTATGCTTAGCCTTGCAGCAGAACCACTTTTTCACATTGGCTCCTTCACAGTCACCAACACTCTTACCAATACGCTTCTTGTTGACGGCCTTCTCGTTGCCCTCGCTTGGAAGATCAGCAAAAGCGCCTCTCTCATACCTTCCAAATTCCAAGGAGCCATCGAGATCATTATGGAAGGATTCTATAATCTTACCGAATCCGTCGCGGGAGAACGCACCCTGAAAATCTTCCCTTACGTTATGACCTTCTTTCTTTTTATTCTCCTGGCCAACTGGACAGGACTTATCCCCGTTATCACAAGCTTGGAATTCTTTAACGGACATGAGCACGTTCATCTCTTTAGAAGTGCCTCAACAGACTTGAACACTACTCTTGCTCTGGCGATTGTCTCGATAGTCGCAACGCACACCATGAGTATCCGGACCATAGGACTCAAGCATTATCTTGGCAAGTTTTTTTCACTAAAGCCTCTGGATCTCTATGCAGGACTCTTAGAGCTAGTGTCTGAACTCACAAAATTCATCTCATTTTCTTTCCGTCTTTTTGGTAATATATTCGTTGGGGAATTAATATTGGGAATACTTTTCTCTGCCTTTGCTTTTTTCGTCCCAATACCTGTTATAATGTACGAGTTATTTGTGGGAGCGATTCAAGCAACCATCTTTGCACTCTTAACAATGGCATTCATGGCGCTTTTTACAACAAAGCACGGAGAGTATTAATAAGTTGAGGATTGGAATTCAATTCTCAATTCAAAAGGAGGTGATATTTTATGGAGATTACAGTTACAGGAGGTATTATTGCAGCAATCGGAGGTCTTGGACCGGGTATCGGTGTGGGATTGATCGGAGCAAGAGCTCTTGAAGCAATCGGACGCAATCCGGAAGCATCAGGAAGAATTATTCCTATCATGATCGTAGCTATGGGTTTTGCAGAAGCTATTGCTATTTACTCACTCGTTTTTGCATTCTTGAAGTAAAAATCAGAAAGCAAGAAGTAAGAGATAAGAAGTAAGAATTATGGTTTTCCTTAATTCTTAATTCCTAGTTCTTGATTCTAAATTAAAGTTATGGAAATTTTTAAAACATTTGGATTAGATATTACATTGACGATCGCTCAGATCGTTAACTTTCTTGTAATCTTATTTATTCTTAAGAAGTTTTTATACAAGCCTCTTTTCAAAATACTCAAAAAAAGAGAGGATCTTGTGAAAGAAAGTGTTGAGAAAGCAGAGCAAAGTAAGAAAGCGCTCGCAAAAGCAGAGACTCAAGAGAAAGAGATTATTAAGAAGGCTCAGACGAACGCAACTGAGATCGTTAAAGACGCCAAAGAACAGGGAGCAGAGATTATTAAGAAAGCTCAGGAAGAAGCTAAAAAGCAGGCAGCCACCATCCTTAAAGCAGCGGAGTCTCAGATCGAACAGGAAAAGACTCGGGCAGAGCGCGAACTTAATAAGCATGTCGCCCAACTCGCAATTGAATTATTGAAGAAATCCGTCGGCCAAATCTTCACAGGCAAAGAGCAGGATGAAGTCGTAAGCAGAGCAGTTAAGGAATTGGGGAAGAAACCAAACTAGTATGAAAAAGAAGCTACAAAACTTAGTCGAACTTAGCTATATCAATGGCAAGCTCGACCAGGAAGTTGTCAAAACCATTGCAGACAGGTTAACAAGGCACGAATTAAAACAATACATAACTCTTCTGAAAAGAGAAGAGAATACCAAGCAAGTATTTGTTACGACGCCTGAGGAGTTGAATAAAGAGGATCGGAAGAAGCTGGAAAGTCTTTTTCCTAATAAGAAAGTTAATTATTCGATAGATCCTTCAATGATAAGCGGAATAAAAGTCGTTGAAGAAGACGAAGAATACGAGATCAACCTAAATCGAACATTTAATGATATAATACAATTCTTGGGAAAAAATGATTGACACAAAAACAATAATCGACAATTTAGAACAACGCCTCAGCACTTTTGCTGATGACCCGAAGACACAAAACGTCGGAAAAGTCGAGAAGAATACCGACGGCGTTATCACCGCATCCGGCCTTACCAAAGCCTTCATGGGAGAGATCATTGCATTCGCAGACGGCACTACCGGATTTATCCTCAACCTCGACGAAGATAATGCTTCTATTATTCTCCTTAGTGGCGGCGGAGAGATCAAAGAGGGAGACACCGTGAAGACAACAGGAAAGAGATTAACAGTGCATGCTTCAGAAGAACTTCTCGGAAGGGCGGTTAATGCACTCGGCGCTCCCGTTGATGGTAAGCCAGGTGCGAAAAAAGGTAAAGACATGCCTCTTGAGAAAATTGCAGCAGGAGTAGTTGAACGAGAACCCGTCGGAACACCTCTGAAGACAGGTATTAAAGCGTTTGATGCCATGTTCCCCATTGGTCGCGGACAGAGAGAGCTTATCATCGGCGACCGAGGCCTTGGCAAGACCGCTATTGCAGTCGACTCGATCATCAACCAGAAGCATCAGGTCAAAGGACAAGGCAAGGTTATTTGTATTTATGTCGCTATCGGACAAAAGCAGAGCTCTATTGCACAAGTTATCGAGAAATTGAAGCAAGAAGATGCTTTGTCTTATACGATCGTCGTCGCAGCGAGTGCTTCTGATCCCGCCTCTCTTCAGTATCTGGCACCGTACACAGGTTCTGCTATAGCAGAATACTTCCTAGAAAAGGGGCAGGACGTACTTATCGTTTATGATGATTTGACCAAGCATGCATGGGCATACAGACAGCTATCTCTCGTTCTGAAAAGACCTGCGGGACGTGAAGCATATCCCGGAGATATTTTCTATCTCCATAGTAAGCTTCTAGAAAGAGCTGTGAAACTGAATCAGAAAAATGGCGGCGGATCTATCACAGCCCTTCCTATCATCGAGACACAAGCTGGAGATATCTCAGCATATATTCCGACCAACATCATTTCTATTACAGACGGACAGATCTTCCTTGTAGGCGATCTTTTCAACGCAGGTATCAGACCCGCTATCAATACAGGAACTTCCGTATCCCGTGTCGGTGGAGCAGCTCAGACAGGAGCGATGAAGTCGGTCGCAGGGAAGATGAAGCTTGAGATGTCACAGTTCCGAGAGCTGGCTGCATTTGCTCAGTTCGGAAGCGAACTTGATGCAGACACGCAAGCGCAGCTTGAGAGAGGCAAGAGAATCAATGAAGTATTGAAACAGCCACAGTATCAGCCCCTTGAAGAAGCACTAGAGGTGCTCAGTATTGCAATCGTGACCAATGGCATGGTTGATGATGTTCCAGCTGAAGCTATCACAAAGTTTGAGAAGGAATTCCACGTATATGCGATCAAACACTACAAGAAATTACTTGAAAGCCTCAACAGCGGAGCAAAACTTACCGAAGATGTCATTAAAGAGCTTAAGAAAGCAACCGAAGAATTTAAGAAGAAATTCGTAGCCTAGAAATAAGAAAGAAAAGTTAAGATACAAAAACCTTAATTCTTACTTCTTAAATCTTAAATCTTAAATTTACCTATATGGCAAGTACACTATTACTATTACGAAGAATTAGAACGGCACAAAATGTGTCCAAAACTACCCGCGCAATGCAAATGATCGCGGCATCAAAGCTGAAGAAGGCTCAGGAAGCAGCACTATCTTCACGTCCTTACGTCGAAAAGCTTTCAGCAGTGACCAAGGATCTGACCAAGCGCGTCGATTCTTCATCTCTACCCGCATATATGAAAGCAGGCAAAGAGAATGGCAAGACACTCACTGTTGTGATCTCACCTGATAAGGGTCTTTGCGGAGGATTAGTCACCAATCTCGCCCGCGAAGTGCTTTTGCAAACGACCAAGTCAAATGTGTTCCTTACGATTGGAAAGAAAATTGAAGGCCCAGTATCCCGCATGGAAAGTCAGCTCATTGCTTCATTTCCTTTCGGCAACATCCTTCCACCCTTTAACGTCGTCTATCCTATTGTTCAGATTATCAACGAGCAATTCCTCAGTGGTAAGGTAGACAAAGTAGAGATTATCTCAACGCATTTTGTGAACATCTTCGTTCAGAAGCCCCAACTAACCAAACTTCTCCCGCTCGTTCCTGATGCTATAACTGAGGAGGAATCCAAATCAGTCAAACCGGATTTAGCGGATGCATTCCAGCTTTTTGAACCTGATCTGGAAAGTATTCTTCCTGACCTTTTATCACGATATATTGAAATGGCTGTTTACCAGGAACTCTTAGAGAGTTATCTTTCAGAACAGACAGCGAGAATGTTCGCCATGCAGAATGCGACGAATAACGCAAAGGATATTATCGAAGACTTGAAACTAGAGTATAATAAGACACGTCAGGCAAAGATCACGGCTGAAATACTCGATATTACAGCAGGAGCAGCAGTATAATAGAGTTGAGAAATGAAAGTTGAGAGATGAGAAATTATGGCAGATAAAAAAACAAACACAAACGGTATTGTTATTCGGGTCCAAGGGCCTGTTGTCGATGTTTATTTCGAAGGAGAAGTGCCTGCTATTTATGAAGCGCTCACCCTAACCTTGCCAAGCAAAGAAGAACTGGTGCTTGAGGTTCAGTTCGCGATCGGTAATCACGAAGTAAAAGCTCTTGCTTTCGGCTCGACCGAAGGTTTGGCCCGTGGAACTATAGTAACACGTACATTCGCAGCGATCCAGGTTCCTGTGGGTGAAAAAACCCTGGGAAGAATCTTTAACGTCCTAGGACAGACGATTGATGGTGCAAAGTTTGATGCTAAGGGAGTTAGCTTTCACGGAATTCACAATCCACCTCCTCCACTCGTTGAACAAGAGACTCGCCCACAGATTCTTGAGACAGGTATTAAAGTTATCGACCTTATTGCTCCGTTTACCAAGGGAGGTAAGATCGGTGTCTTCGGAGGAGCAGGAGTCGGAAAGACAGTTATCATTCAGGAGCTCATCCGCAATATAGGAATTGAGCACAAGGGGCACTCCGTTTTTGCTGGTGTTGGTGAGCGTACCCGTGAGGGAACAGACCTCTGGCTTGAAATGAAAGGCTCAGGCGTTTTGGACAAGACAGTCATGGTATACGGTCAGATGAACGAGCCTCCAGCAAATAGACTTCGTGTCGCCTTGACCGCACTCACTATGGCAGAGTATTTCCGCGATGAGAAGAAAGAAGACGTTCTGCTCTTTATTGATAACATCTTCCGTTTTGCACAGGCCGGATCCGAAGTATCAGCGCTTCTCGGACGTATGCCATCAGCCGTAGGATATCAGCCAACTCTTGCTACCGAAATCGGCGCGCTCCAGGAGCGTATTACCAGTACAAAGAAGGGTTCTATCACTTCTCTCCAGGCAGTTTATGTGCCCGCTGATGATTACACCGATCCGGCACCTGCAACGACATTTGCACACATGGATGGGGCTATTACTCTTGAGAGATCTATCGCAGAGCAAGGTATCTATCCTGCTGTTGACCCTCTCACATCAA
Source organism: Candidatus Levyibacteriota bacterium (assembly GCA_023245515.1). Classification (GTDB taxonomy): domain Bacteria; phylum Patescibacteriota; class Microgenomatia; order Levybacterales; family UBA12049; genus JAHFKE01. The sequence continues at coordinate 5,127 of JAHFKE010000032.1, read as the reverse complement.
CGTCCAGAATCCTGGATCCTAATATCGTAGGCGAAGAGCATTATGAAGTAGCACGTGGTATCCAGAAAGTTCTCCAGAGATATAAAGATCTTCAGGATATTATTGCTATTCTAGGTATTGACGAGCTGTCTGACGAAGATAAACGCACTGTTGCACGCGCCCGAAAGATCCAGAGATTCCTCAGTCAGCCCTTCTTCGTCGCCGAAGTCTTCACGGGGTCACCAGGTAAATACGTAAAGACGGAAGACACCATCAAGGGCTTCAAAGAGATTCTCGAAGGTAAACACGATGCCCTCCCCGAACAGGCCTTTTATATGGTCGGATCAATAGAAGAAGCAATTGCAAAAGGAAAGAAAAGTAAATAAATTTCTAAGTCCTAATATCTAATTTCTAAAAAGCTCCAATAGTAAAGATAATTGTTTAATAATTTAGTCTCATTAGGAATTAGTAATTAGATATTAGAAATTAAACCCTATGTATCTAGAAATCATCACCCCCGAAAAAATTATCTATAAAGGCGAAATTGATGAAATTGTCGTCAATACAGCTGATGGAGAAATTGCCGTACTCCCCCATCATGTGAATCTTTTTACCAAAGTTATGCCTGGAGAGGTAACGCTAAAAGTAGACGGTAAAGAGCAATACCTGGCGATAACGGGAGGGTTTCTGGAAGTAAGCAAGAATAAAGCAACCATACTTGCAGACTATGCCGTGCACGCAGAAGAAATAGATGTAGAGAAGGCACTCGAAGCACAGAAGAGGGCAGAAGAGCTGCTCAAGAAGAAGAAGGAAGGACTCACAGAGCTGGACTTCGCCAGCGCACAAGGAGAGCTAAGACGTGCCATCCTCGAACTTCATGTCGCCTCCCGAAGACGCCACCATAACAGACCCTTAAATTAGAGTCTATCCTTAGTTGCTATCCAAGGTAAAATCTCATAAAATACATGTATCAGCCAACATAGCTCAGCTGGTAGAGCAGCGGTATCGTAAACCGCAGGTCGTCGGTCCGAATCCGACTGTTGGCTCCATGTCCAATTCACGTCTTAAAAAACACTTAAAACAAGCAGCGCTCAGAAATATTCTCCTCGCAATAGCTGGAATTATCATAGTAATAGTTATAGCAGTACAATTCGGCACACAGATTCTGATCGGACTCAGCCTGACTCTAGAAAGGTTTAAGAATAATAAAGACGTATCAACAGATCAAAGCATTGAGTATGTAGCCCCTCCGACACTTAATCCAGTAGAAAGCGCCACAAATAGTGCAAAAACTACTATATCAGGCTATTCTCTGCCCAAACAAAAAATCAGCTTGTACGTTAACGGGTACCTGACTGATGAAACGGAGGTGAAGAGAGACAAGAGTTTCTCTTTCGAGAATGTGGAACTTAAATCGGGAGAAAATGACATCAAAGTAAAAGCCGAAGAAGAGAATGGCTCGAAAAGTAACTACTCGGAGCTAATCAAAGTATACTATGCAGACAAGCCTCCCTCTCTGGATATTGAGTCTCCTGCTGACGGACAATCGCTCTCAAAAAATCAAAGCCCAATTAAAGTATCCGGCAAAACAGATCCTACAAATAAAGTAACGGTGAATGGTTTTTGGGCAATACTCGACGATGAAGGAAAATTCTCTTATACCCTACCCCTGCAAAACGGAGAAAATAAAATTAAAATAGAAGCAACAGATGAAGCAGGAAATAAAATTACAAAAGAAGTTAAGATTACTTATTCTCCATAAGCCCGATTATCACCCACATCCAAAGCATTATTGCTGGAAAGAACAAGCTATTGATGAACATCGCATCAACAAAGAGTCCTGCCGTCGAAGAAACCACCACAATGGCGATGACATTTGCATTCTTCTTATAAAGATAGAAAGCTCTCTTGAGAATCGCAAACCACAACCACAAATACACTGACAACCCAACTACTCCTGTTGTTACCAGAACGAAAAGAAAGCTATTATCCACCCCTGCATCAGCATGGGAAGAACTCTTTGCCCATCCCTGTCGTATTCCATAAGCATCTTTCGCATAACGATAGCTATCAAATCCCACACCAAGTAATGGACGGTCATGTATGAGTCGTAATGCTGTCGAGTAATTACCAAGCCTCGCCTTACTTGAATTAATCCTGAAAGGGTTCATGCTTTCAATATTAGAGCTGAGAGATGCAACAATGATAAATAATGATACGACTCCCAAAACACCGAAGATCAATCGCTTTCTTTTTGTTAGGAAAAGAAAAGTTACTGACCCCGCAACCAACATCAAAAGCGCCGACCTTGAGAACGTTAGGAATACTGCAACTATAACAATAACGAGGAGAACTCCTATATATGCACTCATCTTTGATTCTTTTTTTTGCAGATGATGCGTTATGACTCCTGCAAGAAAAAGGGCGAACAACACTAAGAGAGCCCCTGCAAAGTTGGGGTCAAGAAAAACAGTGAACATCCGATACATATGATCGTCCCATCCTAAATAATAGAGACTTTTAAGACTATTAAAAAAGACGAACTGTAAATAGCCGGCTGACAAAATGATGAGTCCGTCAATAAATAAAAGAGCTAGTAACTTCTTTTTGAATTTTTCATCAAAGCTAAGAATGACAGGAAAAAGCATCGCATATGCCACCCAGCGCACTAAATACAGAGAGGAAGCCCAAAAATCATGTAACTTTAACCAAGTCAGATTAAGAAGAAGCGAAACCAACCCCACCAGCGCAAAACACAAAACAGGCTTAACGAATGGAAAATGGAAAATGGAGAATGGAGAATTTTTTATAAAAAATATCACTGCCACCAACCCGACAGCAACATCAAGAGGCTTCAGGACCACATTCCCCCCCAAATCCCACCGCAACAACTCCCCAAAAGGAAACAAAATCAAAACTAAAATCATCAGTATCTTCAGCAATTTCATACTATCTCCTGTACAATTTTACCATTGTTTTCCGATTCTCATACACCAGCTTCCAATTTTTAAACTCCTTAGGCAAATCCCCCTGCTGCACCGCAATATACTGAAAAGCATCTCCTTCTCTGACCCATGATGAATCAACAAATGGGAAATCGACATAATAGAGATTATGGAAACCATAGAGCAGCACCTTCTCGTCCTGCTTGATATGCTCTGCAAAATAATTATCCGTATCGTAAAAATCCCCAAAGGCAAAATTCAGATGCTTTGCTAAGAACTCTCCCTTTGTCTCCTGAGCTAAAATCACAGGAAGATACTTACTATTCGCCCCAAAACGATAAATGATAGAAAAAAGAGAAGCAAAAATAACCACAGTAATTAAGAACCTTCTGAGATAGACATCCCTCCAAACTTGATCAATCAAAGCCGCGCAAAGAATCGAAAAAGCTGGCAAATAAGGCAAAATGAACCTCCCCCCACCCGTCCTCGGCGTAAAATACCAGACAACAAGAGCCAGCATCGAATACAATCCAATCACCCCAATCCCAGTCGTCATTCTGGCCGCGTCCAGAATCTCTCTAAAGCGCAACGTTTTTATCTTAGAGATTCTGGACAAGCCAGAATGACGTATAAAAAATAAAATGATTATTGGCAACATAATGATGTATACCAACGATATCGGATCCGAAGCCTGAGTAAGAAGAAGCCACACATCTCTGAAAAATCCTAGGACACTCAGAGGTTCAGGAATCACCTTATAAATATCTGTAAAAAAAGGATAAACAGGATTCCCTGTATGAAAATACGAGAAGACGAACCACGGCAACGGTACAGCCAAGGCAATAAGCCAATAAATAATAACATTGCATATAGCACGTAGCGCGTAGCGCGTAGTCTTTCCTACCCGCCATTTGCTACCTGCCACGAGCAAAAGAGTGAATATTACCAAACTCCCCACTGCCAACAACTTCGTCGTTATCGCCAACCCGACCATCAACGCACTGATGACCAGCCATTTCTTTTTCTTTCCGTCGAGCCAGTTCACAAATCCCCACAAAGCCATTACCTCAAAGAAGGCTCTTACCAGATCGATATATGCTGCCGTCGACTCCCAGCCTACCACTAGATTAGAATAAAAGATCACTACGGCAATCAGAGAAATAAGAGAAGAAAAGAACTTGCGTGACAATTTATAGATTGCCAGACATGTCAGAAGACCGAAAGAATAATGAATGAGCTTTGCAATATTTTCAGTTCCAAAAGAGAGTCCCGCTACATATAAAAGCTCTGCCAATTTGGGCATCGCAGAATAATAAAGAAGTCCCCCATCGAAAAAGCTTATGGAATGACTTATGAGATATAGTTTAGGAAGCGTCAGATGGTACCACAACGCATCAAAAGACAGTTCAGGACCCAATGCACCAATGAGGTTAACAAGCGCCTGCAATGCCAGTAGAATGACAAAGAAACTTAGTAAGGATTTTTCCCTTAAAGCAGTGACCGAGTGAAGTTTAATGCGTAAGCTCCGTAAGTAATTAAAAGATGACCTATGATACGCTACGAACCAAAATCCTAGCGTTAACCAAATGACAACGGACTTATATAACCACCCTACGAGCCCAAGAGCAAAAATAATATAGGAATAAATTCCAATCAAAAGAGCAAAGATAAACATGAATCTATTTTACAACAACAGCAGAAGAGAAGTTAGTTATCTTTAATGCGAGAATTCCTGCTATTAATTTTATCAAAATAAATATCCATTGAAGTATTTTTTTGTATCACTCTATTTTCTATAGCCGCATTTGCCAAACGGTCATAGAAATAGAAATCTAATTTCGCAGATTTACCAGAATTATTAACAACGACCAACTGGTAATCCCCGGTAGCAGGTTTTGAGAACAGGAGAGAATTGCCAACTGACTGCTGAGCAAAAGACTCAGCTAATACACTCCCGTCCTTGCTCAAAAGCCTAAACGATATGCTAGGATCAGCCACAACTTCAATATAACTCAAGTCAGAACCTAAGGTAGGAGAAATAGCTGAAGGCAAAACTGTAACTTGAGGTGTTATAGATTGTAATATAATTTTTTTATTTGGAGCCCTAGAGTCAAATTTTCCTAGCAAAATGCCTATCATTGCAATGAAAAGAATAAAAATTATAAAAAAGTAGCTTCTCCGCATTTTTTCAATTAAATTAGAT
>JAHFKE010000001.1 GCA_023245515.1 Candidatus Levyibacteriota bacterium | reverse complement strand
AAATCCCTTCGCAATCCTTTGGTTGCGTCGTTCCATTCCACAACTCGCGGGTATCGTATAACGGTTATTATGTCAGTTTTCCAAACTGAAGAAACGGGTCCGACTCCCGTTACCCGCTCCATATATTTACAAAGCTAAATCAGCTTTGTTTTTTGCGTCCACAAGCATTGCTTAAATTATTATTATATGTTATAATATAGTCACTACAACAAGCTGCAATTTATAATATGTTACCATGAGCCAATCACCTAATCGTCGCGAATTATCAAGGGAAGACTTTTTGGGTCGTGCTGAAGCTTTGTTGGCGAGGCACCGTCCTGGGTCGCATAACGACTACGAAAAAAAACAAGCTGAAGAATTCATGCTCGCTCAACCTGCTGAATTTTTGACAGATCTTTTGGAGCTACTACCCGATGAGCCGGAAAATAATATTGCTGCAGCATTTAAGGCTGGTACTGAATCGAATGTTCTGCGCGGTCATATAGACCCCAACCAATCCCTAAAACAGAAAATGATTCAAGAAATAACGAGAAATTTATTTTATATCATTGTCAACGCCGGTTTTAGAGAGCTTGAAAGTACTCGAGAATATTTTCTTGATTTTAAACGCTCTCACGATGTTGAAGAATATAAAAAAGCCTTATTGCCATTGATCCATGCAATCAACAAGGCACTGGCGGCTCGTCCAGGATCGGGATCTGTTAGGGGAAATAAATCATTTTACGATGGCGACATTGTAAGGAATACTTTAGCATGCCTTAATTATCGATATGGAAATACACAGAGTGGTGCGGACATCAACAATCAGTGTTTATCCTATCAAAACACTTCCGCGAGAAGTTTTTGCCAAGGAATATTAGGCTACTATCAGAAAGATCCTCGCGCTGAAACACGCTTTATATCCGAGAAAGATGCGGATCAAAAGAAAAGTAGTATCGAGCCCCGTTTACAAAATTTTATGGAGCGACTCGATCGACTTTCGGCGATTGATCAAAGTTTTGATCGAGTGACTGTTGTACTTCCCTACGAAGTTGACAAAGATCATTATTCGCATAAATACGACATAGAAACGATCCTTGATACTATCGAAGATCAGCTGGCATATTTAGAAAAATATGTGCCTGCGCATCAAAGAAAAATGCAGGAAGACAAAAAAGTTGCTGATGAGGAGATTGCTCGAGAAGAAAGAAAAATGGCCGAGGCACTTCAAAAGAGTGAGTCAGCTGTGGCCGATTTATGCGGCGTTGTAACGACTCTCCAGGGTTCGGGTGAGGGTAGTGTTGAGGCGGCCCGTAGCAAGGCAGAAAAAACTAAAGGATGCCTTGAATCAGCGAATAAAGCAGTTCCGGAGTATTTTCAGTATGTGAGAAATGTTAAAAATGGCTTATTGACTTCCAATAAGGCATACCTGTCAAAAGTGATCGGCATACTGGATGAAGTCATTGCTTCTATCAAGGCATTAGAAAAAACACCTATAGCCTCCTCGGATATTGAATGGAAGAATCAGTTTAATCGACGAGATATCAGCTTACCCTCAGATGACACAAAAGGCAGCGGGCGACTTTTGGCTTTTCAGAACAAAGAAGCTTCATTGGAAACGCATAAGGGAGAATTGAAAACCGCACTTCAGGAGGCCCAGCAAAAAACTACGGAGCTTGAAAATTCTCTGAGCAATCTCATTGGGCAATTAGAAAAGCTTCGCAATTCCATTCAGAATATCGATCCTTCTTCAATTAAAGGAAAAATCTTGGTTCAGCTAGTGGATGATCAGCTTCGAGGCTTTGAGGCACGCCGAAGTAAATAGGGTTGTATTCATAAAATCCTCGGCATTCAGTCCAAACATCGCGGATTAAGGAGCTCCATAGAATTTCAAAGCAGAACTAGCTTTGTTTTTTGGAATAATATTTATTGACTTTATGGGTTGGATAGGATAATATTTACGCGTATCCAACCCATAAATAGGCATCATGCTCATTCCGGAAACTATTCAAAATCTCCTCAAGGAAAAGCTAGAAAAACTGAATAAACTCAGACCACTTTCTCTATCGATGCTTCAAAAACTCAAGGAAAAGTTTGAGATAGAAATGACATATAACTCAAACGCTATTGAGGGCAATACCCTTACACTCAAAGAAACCTACTGGGTTATTCAGCAGGGTATTACCGTTAAAGGAAAATCGCTCAAGGATCATCTCGAGGCAAAAAATCATCAAGAAGCGCTCGATTATCTTTATGAGCTCATAGAGCACGGAATATCTCATACCATTTCCGAACAGCTCGTCAGAAGTTTGCACGCCCTTGTAATTCAGAATATTGATAAAAACATTGCCGGTAAATATCGCGAAGTAGATGTCTTCATCACTGGTACGGATCACCGGCCACCGAGTTCATTTGAAGTGCCAATAAAAATGCGAGAACTTGTGCAGTGGGCGCGAGAAAATTATGGAAAAATAGATATCGTTGAATTTTCCGCTATGTTCCATCATAAATTTGTACACGTACATCCTTTTGAAGATGGAAATGGTAGAACCGGCAGACTGCTTATGAATATTTTTCTCATGCAATACGGTTTCCCGATGACGATTATCCAAGTGCTCGATCGCCAAAAATATTATCGTGCTCTTCGGGACGCAGACAATAATAATTATAAACCACTTTGTAGTTTTATCGCGCAAGCGGTACTTCGTTCATTGAATATATATCTCAATGTTCTCACACCTTCAAAAGAAAAATTTGAACAAAAGGAGCAGTGGATTTCTCTTCATGAAGCAACTAAATTCTGCAACTACTCTCAGGCCTATCTCGGAAAACTCGCCAAAGAAGGCCGGATTGACGCGCACAAAGAAGGCCGAAACTGGCTCACAACTGAAAAGGCTATCAGACAATATACGGCAGAACATGAGGCAAAGAATAAAAGATAGTCCGAACATCCTCTACGAAGGAGCTCCTAGATCTCCTACAGGCGCCCATTTAAGGCTACAGGAGTATAAGATTTCAATGAGAACCAACGGACTCTGCTATATCTTTTCCAAGATGTAAAAATATATGCAATTCGTAGGCTTTCAGCCACCATTGCAAAGCAGTACGCCTTTTTGTTGTAAACATCATTGACAAGGTAGTAAGTAAGAGTTACAGTTCAATAGTTAAATAAGTATTTAATTGATCAAGTAATGAATAGTATGCTTAACGAAAAGAAAATTCAAAAAAATATTAAAATTCTTAGCGATACAGACAAAAAAATGGCAGCAACATTTAAAGTACTGAGTGACGTTAATCGCTATAGGATCTTTCGTATTTTAGTTGAACAGCCAATGCTTTCCGTCAGTGCCATCGCGCAGATTTTGAATATTTCTTTACCATTAGCATCTCAACACATAAAAATTTTAGTACAGGCAAATTTACTGCAAAAGATGAAAGATGGAAAAAAAGTTTTTCTTGCGATCGTACAGAGTAATACATTTGTTCCCGCTATTCTCAAAACGATTAAACACGCTTATAAATT
>JAHFKE010000031.1:10561-11813 GCA_023245515.1 Candidatus Levyibacteriota bacterium | reverse complement strand
GGAAAGTTTGAAAAAATAATTTTCCTCTTCTACTGTATCCAACTTTTTCCCAGGATGCTCAAAGCACTCTCCGTCCTCATTCAATTCTTCAGGGGTATAGAAGGCCTCACATCCTATGCAATAGAGGCCCTTATAGGTCTTTTTATAAATATCGCCTGATTTTTCGCAGAGCTCCCAGAGTGTTTGCGATGAAGGATAGTGTCTCTCTTGGTTGCTGCCTTTTTGAAAGACATCGAAGTGTATGTGTAATTGTTTTGCCAGGTCATCAAATAGCTTGCTATTTTTGTCAATAAATTCTTGAATTGGCACCCCTGCTTTTTCAGCAGCCTGAACGTTTTTGAGAGCATTTTCATCACCGCCTGAAAGGAGAAGCGTTTCATTACCAAGTGACTTTTGGAAACGCGTTATGGCGTCACTCTGAATAAACTCTAGTGCGTGACCGATATGGGGCGCCGCATTTACGTAGGGAATTGCCGTGGTGATATAAAATTTTGCCATCGGGTAAATTGTATCACGTTTTATTTTTTGTGGCTAACCAAAAGCTCTAACGTAAGAAGCAATAGGAGAAGAAGCATGAGGAAGAAAGGATGGGTAAGGTTGTTGAGTCGGAAAATTAAATAAACTATCGTGAAGGAAGCGACAAGAACTCCATGGGTCTTACTTCTGAATAGGTAAGTTATGAAAGAAAAGAGAAAAAGGAAGAGAATGGGAAAAAATATATAGAGAATTTGCAAGCTCAAGCTACCCACTTTAAATTGCCAATTAGGAGGAAGGAGGAAGATAAGGCTGCTTAGTGCAATAATGCTGAAGGCTGTCAAGACAAGAAGTAAAGGAGACCTCTTTCGCCTTTTTGTCGTGTTCTCCTGGAGCCTATTTCTGTGCATAAACATGAGTTACGCTATTTCCCTTTGATTCCCGGCAACTTTAATATATCAACGCCTATCGTTTGAAGAAGCACGAATGAGAAGATGAGGAACAAAAGTCCGACGATTGCTGCAATAAGCTGATCACGTCCCTGTTGCAGGGTTTCGGGTTTGCCCTGCGAGGTCATTATTTGATAGCCTGCTTTAATGATAAGAAGCAATGCTATGCCTCCCGATAGGCTTAATAATATTGCAAAAACTCTTGAGATAAATGGCCCCGTTTCCGTCTGAAGTTCGCCCAACGATGTATCTATTGTCTTGCATCCGCCTTTGTCATTAAATGTTTTGCAAGGAGGTGAAGGCGCAGGTGGGAGTTTTTCTTTATCCTC
>JAHFKE010000031.1:0-10461 GCA_023245515.1 Candidatus Levyibacteriota bacterium | reverse complement strand
GTCCTCGCGTCGCAAGGGCGCTTATGCGTGGCAAGGCCGCATATGCACAATTTGACACAGAGACAGATAGAGATTTTGCGAAGCATTATTGAAGAATATATTGATACAGCTGAAGCTGTCGGCTCAGAAACTATTGAGAAGAAGCACAACTTGAGTGCTTCTCCGGCGACAATACGCAATGAGATGGTGAAGCTTTCAGAGTATGGGTACATTAAGAAGCCGCACTCTTCGGCAGGACGTGTTCCTACTGCTCAAGGGATGCAGTTTTATGTCAAAGAACTTATGAAGGAAAAGGAGCTCTCTACTGTTGAGGAAGTGGCTCTTAAGGAAAGAGTTTGGGATTATAGAGGAAAAATGCAGAGATTTCTTAAGGAAGCGACAAGGTCTTTGGCTGAAAAAACAGGTACGTTAGCGATTACTACAACGAATGATGGGGAGATATACTGTTCAGGTTATGCTAATATTCTCGAAATGCCAGAATTCTTTGATATAGATATAACAAAAACCTTGCTCGAAGCCGTGGACGAGTATGGGAATTTTGAAAGCATTTTTGCCAATGCGCATGCTGATGACGAAGACATACATGTTTTGATAGGAGATGAATTGGGCTCAACTCTTAAGGGCCCATACGGATTTATTTTCGTTGAGTACAATACTCCACTTCAACTGCATGGTAGAATTGGCGTGTTGGGTCCTACGAGGCTTCACTATACGACCATTGTTCCAACTGTGCGTTATTTTGGAAGTCTTATTGAGACGAGCGCACAGGGATGGTAATTTGGCGCATGGCATATAACAAATAGCGTATGGTTTTTAGTTTGAAATAAAGAATATGACGAAAAAGGACGATAGTAAAGAAGTCGCGTCAGACGCGATTGAAGATGAAGGTTTAGAGGTCACGTCAAACGTGGCTGATGATGAATTGCATAAACAGCTTGAGGAGTGTGAGAATAAATATAGGAGGGCGCTGGCGGACTATCAGAATTTGCAGAAGAGGGTTGGAGAGGAGAAGCAGGATTGGGTGAGGGCGGCAAACAGAGAACTCCTTTTGCGACTGTTGCCGGTTTTGGACACCCTCATGCTTGCCAGTCAGCATGTTGATGACCAGGGCTTAAAAGTGAGCATTAACCAGTTTTTAGATGCATTGAAAAATGAGGGAGTAAAAAGAATTGAAACGGGGGGGAAGGATTTCGATCCCCACCTCATGGAATGCGTGAGTATTGAAGAGGGAGGGGAGAATAAGGTTCTAGAAGAGACTCGCACAGGGTATATGATTTATGATAAAATACTAAGACCTGCTCAAGTGAAGGTGGGAAAAGGAGAATAAATTTATGGCTAAAATAATTGGTATTGATCTAGGGACAACAAATTCATGTGTAGCGGTAATGGAGGGGGGATCTCCAAAAGTGATCCACTCTGCGGAGGGGCGCAACGTCATTCCGTCCGTCGTTGATCCGATTGCTCATATCGTGGGAGACGTGGCGAAAAGACAAATGGTTTTAAAGCCCAAGCGTACGATCTTTTCTGTCAAAAGGCTGATTGGTCGAAAACTCTCCGATGAGTCTGTTCAGCGCGACATGAAGTGGCTGCCATACGCGGTAAAGGCCGGACGTGATGATATGGCGGTTGTTGAGGTAGAAGGAAAGATGTTTACTCCCCAAGAGCTTTCGGCACAAATTCTTCAGAAGATTAAAGCAGACGCAGAGTCCTATCTTGGAGAGAAAGTAACGCAAGCGGTTATTACGGTTCCTGCGTACTTTGACGACAGTGAGAGGCAGGCCACCAAACAGGCAGGAGAGATCGCAGGACTTGAAGTTTTGCGTATTATCAATGAGCCTACTGCAGCAGCCCTGGCATACGGACTTGATAAGAAAAATGCTCACACGATTGCGGTCTATGACCTGGGAGGCGGAACGTTTGATGTCTCTATTCTTGAGCTGGGAGACGGTGTATATGAGGTGAAATCCACTAACGGGGATACGCATTTGGGTGGGGACGATTTTGATCAGAAGATTATTAATTATCTCGCTGACGAGTTCCAAAAAGAGAATGGTGTGGATTTGCGCAAAGATCCTCAGGCGCTACAAAGGTTGAAAGAATCAGCTGAGAAGGCAAAGATTGAGCTCTCAAGCAGTCAGGAATCCTCCATCAATCAGCCGTTTATCACGCAGGGCAAAGACGGGCCTTTGCATTTGACGTTGACATTGACCAGGCCACAACTAGAGCAAATCGTTGATGACCTGATTCAGAAGACGCTGAAGCCTGCCGAAATGGCGCTGAAGGATGCTGGTAAGAAAGTGTCTGAAATTGATGAGGTCATCATGGTCGGTGGAATGACTAGAATGCCAAAGGTCGTTGATGTGGTCACGAAGTTTTTTGGCAAAGAGCCCAATCGTTCGGTCAATCCTGATGAAGTTGTCGCAATTGGTGCAGCAGTGCAGGGTGGCGTTCTGGGTGGAGAGGTAAAAGATGTATTACTTCTTGATGTTACACCATTAACACTTGGTATTGAGACGCTAGGTGGTGTCTCGACGCCTCTTATTACGAGAAATACGACGATCCCGACGTCTAAGTCGCAGGTATTTTCAACAGCAGCTGATAATCAGACACAGGTTGAGATTAGTGTTCTTCAGGGAGAGCGTCCTATGGCGAGCGATAATAAATCTTTGGGCAGATTTGCACTGGATGGTATTCCCCCTGCTCCTCGCGGTGTGCCCCAGGTTGAAGTAACGTTTGATATTGATGCGAGTGGTATTTTGCACGTGACTGCTAAGGATAAAGCAAGCGGAAAAGAGCAGAAAATCACAATCTCTGGTTCAACCGGTCTTTCCAAGGAAGAGGTTGAAAAAATGACCAAAGAAGCTGAGGTTAATGCTAAAGAGGACGAGGAGAAAAAAGAGAGAATTGAGGCAAAAAATCAGGCAGACACGCTGATCTTTACTTCAGAAAAAGCGCTTAGAGAAAACAAAGATAAGATCTCTGAAGATTTACATAAAGAAGTAGAGGAGAAAGTAAAGGCGCTAAGAGACATTTTGGATTCCGGAAGCAAAGAAGAATTGGAGACAAAGACACAGGAGCTTTCCGACTCAGTTCAGAAAATAGGAGAGGCAATGAATGCTTCGCAGGGAGCTGAGGGCTCAGAGCAGAAAGCAGAGGAGTCGAAGGAAGGTGCGCAAGAAGGAGAAGAAGTTCCTTCGGCAAGCTCAGGACAAGAGAATGTGGATGGGGATAAAAAAGATGACAAGAAAGACAAAGACAAGCCTGTCGAGGGTGAAGTTGTTGAGTAGTGTTGCGTCCTCTTTAAGTAAAGCTGCATAAAATTCTCGTTTTCTGATTTCTGTTTGTTAGTAATTCTAAAAAGATAATATAAGGCAGATATCAAGTAGGATGCGCTCTGGTATTGTATAAACGAGGCATGGAAAGAGCGGAAAGAGAAGTGGCTAGTACTTTCAGGACAGCAGCAGTGATTTCGGGAGTAATCTTTGAAAAGCAATGGAATGCTTGGACGAGTCGCAATTCCGTGACAGGTAGTCCTGAGGGTGTATTATCGACGCTTTCTGATAAAGTAACAAGACGCGTTTTGTGCGGGAGACGGCTGGGATAATCTGTTCGCCCAGTGCATGGGATTATATTCAAAAGGCGGCTTCGAATTTTTCTAAAAGTGCTTTTGATTTGTGGAGATGCAGCCCAAGAAGTGACCAGGCGAACCCTTCAATTCGGTATCCCTTTTTGGTGTGAGGGTTATAGAATTCATGCGAAGTGTTGTTCTTTTCTAAATCTTCGCCCACCATCTTTTCTGTTGCTTCAACTAGATTTTTAAGAATAGAGATCATGCGTTTACAGAGCTGCTCGTCTTTATCCTTCCCCTTGCTAAATCTTTCAATTTGCTTGACTAATCCCTCCTCAGCAATTATATGATTCATATTAATCCAGGTAGGGCCTAACCAGAGTCGCTTAAGTGTATATCCAGGATCATAGGAATCACTATGAGTAGGAAGGCTTGGGATTGGATACTCAGTACCGAACCATTCAGGATCTTCGAGCTTGTCTAAAAGCTTTATTAGCTTAGGCTTGGGAATTGTATCAAGAGTTATTGGTAGCAACCCACCAACTGAGGCATTTTTAGATTGTTTACCATGCTTATCGCGGTTATAGAAAAACTCTTTACCTTCATCTCCATTCCACATACCTTCCAGAATTTCTGCCTCAACTGTATTGGCTATATTAGTATATCTTTCCGCTTCTGCCACTTCCCCAAGCTCCAAGCTTATTTTAGCCATACTGCGAAGGCCATTTGCATAGATGCAGTTAAACATAACGTCATTTACCCAATAAATATTTCTCATTTTTTCAGGTTCCCAGCTAACCATTTTAGCCTTAATATTGATTTTTAAAAATCCTAGGGTATCAAATACAGTATTCAAACGTGGCGTGCGTACTTTGCCGTTTTTTTTACGCAGTTTTCCATTCCATCTTATTAAGAACCTTTCGTCGTCATTATCAGGACTGGAATCCCGACCATCTTCATGAGGATGGTAAATACCGATTAAATGACTTCCATTACCATTTTCCCGGTGTTTTGCGAAATAATCATAAGCTCCTCTCAATCCTGATACACGATCTTGAGTGACTTCTCCGAACATGTTGCTTAGAAATTCTCTCCCCTCGTCTTCTCGTCCTTGTTCTTGAAAGCGTTGATATGTTTCCCATGCAGACCAAGGCTGAAGTGGTGGCTGTGTATAGCTACTATGAAACTCTTTTTTGTTTTTTTTAGAATTACTAAATGTTATCCATTCAAGATCCCGCCATGTCCTTCTTCCATAAAGAACCATATTAGGGATAAAACCTGTTTTGGGGTCAATTGCTTTGAGACCCGTATATTGTTCTGTGACTGCTTTATCCAAGTCTCCACGGTGGCCATTCATAAACTCTATAAAGCTACTGTCCCAATCAAATTTTTTAAGATAATGTTTTTTATGTTTTCCACCGGAAGGAATAGTATGCGTGCCCATCCAATTTTCTTCAAGGATCTGATCTGCTCTCTGACGCATTTGGGGTGTTATTATCTCTTTCATATAGTTTCTATTGCGCTAATCATGCGATGCATCATTTGGTCAGGATACGGTTCAGGTGAGTGATTATCTGGTGTTAATTTGTGGGTGATATACTCATAGACCGTTACCCTTTTACCTTGCATAAAGCGGATGGCATCTTTTGGTGAAAAGCTGATAAGGTCCCAGACTCCCTGTTCTATGGTGGTTGGTGTAGTTGTTTTTGGAAGCACTGGTTTTTTGGCAAGGATAAGAAGTTCTTCCAAACGCCCTTGCCGTTTAAGTTTTCTTTGCTCCTCGTCCTCCTCAAGTGAAATTCCTCGGTCTTTTAATATTGGGGCTATAGAAGTTAGGAATTCTTGGTCCCTTTGGGAAAGATCCTTTGTATTTTTTGCAAATTGCCTTATTCGTCTTAGGGCATTTTCGATGCCATAGCCTACTACAAGCTGAAGCTTTTCTCCCAGACTAGACCTTTCTCTTTCATAGGATCCTGGTGGGTTTTTCAAAATATTGGCATTTTTCCCTTGCCATTCGGTAAGCATCTCGCTAGCCTGAATTGCTGCATATGTACCCATAGAAGTACCATAATAGAATATGTTTTTACCTTCAGTGTCTTGCGGTAATACGTGTCTTAGAAGATCAGCATGAGCTTCATTATATTGCGAAAGGCCATTGCTTCTTAGTCCATCAAGCCAGTTTTGACTAATTTCTCCACCTGGGCCTGTCGGGTGTCCGATGAAGTAGAAGTCAGCAGGGGGTATGGGTTGTGTTTGTGATTGGGCTATCCTTTCCGTCATGATATCGAATGCTGTACTTATCTGATCAGTCAGATTGCCCCCAACTCCTGGAAAAAATACAAATTTGTGTTCTTGTCCATGGGCTTTTTGTGCGAACATTCCATCTGGTAGGCCATCTGTCGATATATGAGAGTATGGAATTTTTACTAAGCCTTCGATGTGGTGAAGAGAATAGCTGTCTATTAATTGTGTATTCATATTTTTAGCTATTGTTCTGGCTTTGGGGACTGCTGTGGGATCTGTCTCATGGATTCTTTGGAGTGCCAATGATAGTAGGGGAATAGGGGGGTAGTTATTAGGTATTTCGGATCGCATAAAGTCTGTTTATTATAGACTTTTTTCTCTAGAGGGCAAGACTATGTCGACGAACGAAAATAACTTACCCAAACTTACTTGTCTTTTTGACGGAATTCTTCGTTGCTGATTAGCTCAGGTATGTGCGCATACCGTCGCCAATCAACGCCTTGAATTCCATTCAAAAATCCTACGTGATTTTATGTAACTTATTTTCGTTCGTCGACTATATTTTCTTTCACTTTTTCATAGTTTTCAAAGTGAAGGAGGAGGTTGGTCCACATGAAGACTTTTCCTCGTTGGCCTTGTCCAGTGAATGGATTATATTGTTCGCGGGTTTCGGGATTGATCGATATCATTTTTTGGCTTTGTTCAATGACCCAGCCGGCGATTTTCATGCAACGCTTACCCAGCCCTACGTCTTGGGCATTATTTGATTTGAGTAGCTCCTCTGCTTGTTTAACCAATCCTTCTTCAACGAGGAAATAATTGGTAATCCCCCATGAAGGTCCCTGCCAATCTGCTCCTTCTTTTCGTTGATTGTCAGGATCAAAGTCGTCACCCTGGGGGTGCGTGGGAATGGGAAATGGTGTCGCGAAGGTTTGTCGGCCTTCTTCGAGATCCGGATCAAGCTTATCAAGTAAGCTTATGAATTTATCACGATGTTGGGGAGCCCGTATTTCATCAAGCATGAGAGGGAAGAGGCCGGTTATAGAATCCGTAGGATTTTGACTACCGTCCGTATTAAGGTTGTAGAAAAATTTCTTTTCAGGATTCCACATACGCTTTATGATTTCTTCCGCTACACTGTGCGCTATTTCTTCATATCTTATTGCCTCTGCTTCATACTGCGCAGCTTTTTCAGGTAAACGTTTTCCAAGTTTGCGCGCGACATCAGCGGTATTGCGCAAATTCCATGCATGCATGGCGCAAAACTCCACATCATTCACAGCATATTTTTTTTTCACTTGCTCTGGTATCCAATCACTCCTTCGTTCTGCTTCCGGCACATCAGGGCCATGTACTTTTGGATCGTGCCCTAGTTCGGCCATTTCATTATTAAACTTTTGGTATAATACCCATCTCGTGCCACTGTTTATACGAGAAATTAGCTTTCCTTTTCCGGGCAAATTAACCATTTTTGGTCCTCCTTCCGAATCATTAAGCGCTTTGTCCCAGTCCCGGCCTGTCGCATTAGGGTTGGTAATAAAAATCAGTGGATCCTCTTCGCTATTTTGTAAGTGGTTAATAAAATACTCGCATTCTCCTCTGAGGCCGGTAAAGTGAGGCTCCATACGACCTTTATAAGGTATGTAATTTTCAACCGCACCGTAACTGTCGTACAAGAATAAGATATCATCGTCTTCTACTTGCTGTCTTATATGAAGGTTTTTGGGATCTTTTATTTTTCTTAGATTGCTCTCATTAGTTTTGAGTACAGCCCATGCTCCAAGAGGCGGTTGAGGGTATGCTGTTCTTCCTTCTTTCTTTTGAGTATAAATCTCCGGCTTTCCTACGTGATAGTCTTCGTCTGATACTCCTTCTAATCGGAATTTGGCTGTCAAAAAGCCTGTTGCTGTGTCTCGATAGCGTTCCATCGTAAGAAGTTCGGTTGCTGCCAGATCGGTTCTATTACTCATAGCGTTTATACCTGCTGCAGCATAACCGTCCCATTTGAATCCATCCCATCCATAAAGGTCGCCTTCTGTCGGAACGGTAGTGACCAGTCTGGTTCCAAAGATTATCCTATCTCTTCCATTTCTACGAAGAGCCATATCTTCTTCTCGATCAAGCATTTCTTGATGAGTAAGTGGCGGATCAAGGGGCGTGAATGGTTCGTCTCTTAAATATTCTCGTGCAGTGTTAACTACACGAATTAATTTGCCAACTTTTGTAATGGGTCTTTCAGCAGACATAGGCTTATTATATTCCATCTAGGGTTTTTGCCCATTCTTCAATAGGATATTTGTAGATAGAATGAGTTGATTTTACAAAATCTACTTCAACATTTCCTACTTTCTGCTGTTTTTCAAAAAGAGTGCTGATAATGCCTGCTCTGGAGAGGCTGAGTGGATCAAATCCACCAGCTCTCACTTTGACCGGAAAGGGAAAGTCCTCCTTCTTGTGAATTTTACTTCTTAAAATATTACGGACATTTAAATAAACTACTTTTTCTTTTCTGAGTCTTTGCATGAAGGTATTTTTTGTATCAATGCCTCTTTGTTCAAAAGCTTCTTTTAGCTCTTGTCCATATCCAGGTTCTATTATGTCTTCTGCCAGAGACTTAAACCTCTTTTTTAGTAATCCTTCCAGAGCATAACCTATGAGGATTTGCAGGTTCCATGATTGGTATTCTTTTCCAATGCTGGGTAGTCGTGGAGGACTATCAAGGTAGACCTCCTTGTTGTATTTTGGAGAGCTAGTAAAGCTTGATGCCAGTTCAAGCGTCTTGATCGCGCCCATTGATCTTCCATGAAAAGCAAGGTCGACATTTTCTTTTCCTTGGTCTTTCAGGAGCTTACTTTCGATGAGTGCTTTGACCATCTCTAGTTCTGGTCCAAATCCTTCTCTCTTTGTTGCCTTATTGAATTGTTTTGTTGTTTGTCCTCCTTCCCCGCTGACTTGTCCCACGACCAGAAATTCTATCGTTGTCGGAATGCCGCTTTTCAGGGCTTCGGCTATGTGGTGGAAAGCAGGGTTATAATAAACATCCGGATTGACAGGATGTCCGTCCGGCGGGACTCCAAAACCTCCCATCGTTACTGCGAACATTTTTCTCTGTTGCTCTTGGGAATTTTCTAAAGATTCAGGAGTGTAATTTTTGGGAGTAACAGAGAGAGAAAAGGTCGTGTAGGGTAAGATCACGCCGGGAAATTTTTCCGAAGTATGCGTCGAGAGGTTTTTGAACATCTGTCGGTCAATAGTGCTAAGCGTATGATCTATTTTGTCTGCGGTTTCGGGAGCACACCTTTCTCTGACCTGCTTAACTACGTTTCTATACTGAGGCGTTAAGGGATAGTCCTTTTCTGCATTCATAATGCTCCACCTTGCTTCATTGTAAGAACTTAGATGTGATAGTGCTTGACAAAAACATGATTTTTTAGCTTGCAAGTGTTATAATTCTGTTTACTCCAAGGAGAAAATTATGGCTGACAATAGAGATTATTATCAAGTTTTAGGTGTTTCAAAAAGCGCCACGCTGGACGAAATTAAAAAAGCGTATAGAAAGCTTGCTTTAGAGTATCATCCAGATCGTAATAAAACAAAGGGGGGAGAGGCTAAATTTAAGGAAGTCACCAAGGCGTATGAGGTTCTTGGCAATGAAGAAAAAAGGAAGACATATGACCAATTTGGTCATGCGGCTTTTGAGCAGGGAGCAGGTCAAGGAGGGCCCTTCGGTGGTGCTCAGGGTGGTGGTCAAGGCGGACAGTATGGTCCATTTACTTACTCGTATTCTTCAAGTGGCGATTCCGGTTTCGGTGCCGACCCCTTTGACATATTTGAGCAGTTCTTTGGTGGGGCATCTCCCTTTGGCAATGCGCGGCCTCGAAATCCCGTTTATTCGTTTACAATCTCCTTTGACGAGGCTGTTCATGGTGCAGAAAAGCAGGTGACTATTAATAATCAATCTCAAAAGGTAAAAATTCCCGCGGGTGTCGATAATGGTTCGAGAATTCGCTTTGAGGGCTATGACATCGTTATTGATGTTACCCCTGACAAGCGCTTTGGTAGAGAGGGTTCTGATATCATCTCTGAAAAAAAAATATCTTTCCCTCAGGCAGCATTGGGTGCAGAGGTGAGAGTTGAGACAATTGATGGACCAATTGAGATTAAGATTCCCTCGGGTACTCAGTCCGGAGTCCTTATTCGCCTAAGCGGAAGGGGCGTTCCGCGTCTTCGCGGGTCAGGCAGGGGAGATCATTATGTCAGAGCGAAGATCGTTGTTCCACAAAAGCTTGGTAAGCGTCAGAAAGAACTTTTGGAAGAACTTCAATCGGAAGACGCCCCATCTGATGGATACAGCACTTCAAAATCCTCCACTGGGACTTCAAGCAAAAAGGGGAAGGGCTGGTTCTAGTCTAGTCCTTGAATTACCCCAGTTTAGCTTCAAAATCAATACAATCCCTCTCGTCATTCTGGCCAGCTTCGCCAAAGCTTCAGCGAGGCGAACTGCGCCAAGTCAAACTTGGTTAGTCGCGTTTGACGCGATCCAGAATCCCTGTCTGCCGACAGGCAGGTCTCTCGTTACTGCGGTAAGCGATCCTGGATGCTCCGCCGACCGGCGGATTACCAGGATGACGAAAATAAATACAAAGTGG
>JAHFKE010000107.1:2570-3507 GCA_023245515.1 Candidatus Levyibacteriota bacterium | reverse complement strand
TATTTTCCATGAGCCAAAGCTATCCCCCATACCTTCTCTACTCCTGCTTTTTTCAAAGTTTTTGCAGCCTCGGCAAGTGTGGCGCCTGAAGTAACGATATCATCAACGAGAAAAACCTGGTTGGGAAGCCTAGTAAGAAATTCTTCCTTGATCACAAAAGCATCTTTAATATTCTCCTGTCTTTCCTTCTGAGAAAGATTGACCTGCGTATGAGTATCCTTGACTCTTTTCAGGAGATTCTCGCTTCTGAGAGAGAACTGCTTTGCCAAACCTGTAGCCAGCAACTCAGATTGATTATAACCGCGAGTCTTTAACCTGGTTTTATAGAGCGGGATTGGCACGAGTATTGAGTCAGGCCTGAGCACAGAATAGAATATCTCCTTTTGAATAAGTCCCTCGTACATGAGCTCTGTCAAAAACTTCTTCAGATCGGCAACATGAGGTTTGTACTTAAATTGATAGATTAATTTTTTAATAACACCACTATGAGCAACGCTTGGGAAAACACCATCAATCGTATATTTTGTCTTGCAATAGGGATGCGTTCTGTAATCGATAGATTGGCGCTGACAAACAGTACAGAACCCCTTCTCAAGAAACGAAATATAAACAAAACAACCGGCGCAAACATATGCACCCATTTTCCTACAACGCACACAGTATTTGGGGAAGAGAAGATCAAGAAGAGACATGTAAAAAGTGTAGCAGATAAAGCGGAGAGGGCGAGATTCGAACTCGCGGACCCTTGCGGGTCGGCGGTTTAGTAAACCGCTGCACTAGGCCACTATGCGACCTCTCCTTGATTGATAACTCTTATTGAGGTCGTCCTTTAGGGCGACCTCTCCAAGTGAAGATTAGTATAACAAATGAGGGTAAGCTTCACAAATATTGGGTGGGCGAGACGCACCAAATTTACTTTGTAAATTTAAGCGTCCCA
>JAHFKE010000107.1:0-2560 GCA_023245515.1 Candidatus Levyibacteriota bacterium | reverse complement strand
CAATGCAATTAGTGGAGAGGTGGCCGAGTGGTCGATGGCGACAGTCTTGAAAACTGTTGAGGGTGCAAGCTTTCCGTGGGTTCGAATCCCACCCTCTCCGCATGTTCATATATCTGAACATGGCTTTGTTATGGAGGAGTCGTACTCACCAGCACGACTCCAATTAGAGTTTATTCAAAAATCAAGGAGGAGTCGCATAGTTAGGTCCATTGCGGGAGTTTGCTAAATTCCTGAGTAGAAATACTCACGCGGGTTCGAATCCCACCTCCTCCGCAGCGTAAGAACGTTGATTTTGCCAAGCAAAATCTTACGTTCAACGCTGCTGGGACGTTGAAATTTTATAAAAGAAAATTTCTTACGTCTCGCCCCCCGACATCTCTCCTCGCTTTTTAGCCTCAAATATGCTATGCTTTGAACGTACTCAAGAAATTCTCAGCTACGAATAATGAGCACACAGAATTATTCAACACAACATAAATTACTTGGACTATGTCGAGTTTGCCCAAAACCAGTCATAGAAGGTAGAACTACCTACTGTGACTATCATCGAGAAAAAGATAGGATTAACTCAAGGAGAGTTTCAAAGAATACAATAATAAAATTAAGAAATGAATGCTTGGAGCATTATGGAAAAGAATGTTATTGCTGTGGTATAAATTTACTACAGTTTTTAACGATAGATCATGAAGAGGGATCTGGGAATATTCAGAGGAAAAAATTGTTTGGATACAATATAAGTGGCGTGCACATGTACAGATGGCTAAGGAAAAATAATTTTCCAAAAGGATACAGAATTCTTTGCATGAATTGTAATTGGGCAACAAGATATGGAGGAGCTTGTCCACATAAATTGGAGAGGTGACCGAGTGGCCTATGGTAACGGTTTACTAAACCGTCGTATCGCAAGATACCGCGAGTTCGAATCTCGCCCTCTCCGCAACGTAATAAATTCTACAAAATAAAACATTCCACGGGCTTACGCCCATGGTATTAGCCTAGTTCAAGCGTTGCTTGTCCAAAATCAAGATTTTGGAATCACTCCATCCCCGGGCTTACGCCCTGGAGGGAATTAAGTTCGGTAGGATTAAAATTTAAACGTGGCTGGGACGTTGAAATTTTATAAACGAAAATTTCTTGCGTCCCGCCAGAATAGGTAATTCGATATGAATAAATACAATAAAGAAGAACTAATAGAGGCACTTCGAGCTGTCTCTTCAATTATTCACAAATGCGAAAAAGCGCAGGAAAAATTTTCGGAAGGAACTTCCCACAACACACTCCTCGAGAATAGAATAAAAGCAATGCATGTTTCAAAAGCCTTGATTGAGGAAGCACTTAGCAGCACAGAGTAAATCTCACCTATCGGGCTTATCACTGGTCCCAGAGGTCCATAACAAGGCTACCAATGTATTTGTAGAATCTACCCTCATTTGCTATACTAATCTTCACTTGGAGAGGTGTCTGAGCGGTTTAAGGAGACGGTCTTGAAAACCGTTGTGGAGGCAACTCTACCGCGAGTTCGAATCTCGCCCTCTCCGCATTTACAATTTCTTGACTTCCCCTTTTTAATCAGATACAGTGAAAGTATGGACACGGAAGCTGCAGAGTTCAACAAAGACCCTGAAAAACTTACTAACGTTGACCCTGAGGATGAAAACGACGTTAAGACACTTCTGGCGTGGCACGCTCCTGGTAGGCCTTACAAAAAACGCTCTTTTGAGTTTTACCTCAACTCTTTTCTCATCATGATGGCCGTTGAGATCATCCTTTTTCTCTTTTCTCAATATCTTCTGATGCTTGTCACCTTCTCGCTTGGCTTCCTGGCTTTTGCTTTGGCCGTCGTTCCCCCACATATGTTCTATTATAAAGTCAGTACCGAGGGAATCCTCCTTGAAGATCATTACTTCATCTGGGAAGAGCTGTATGATTTCTATTTTCTCAAACACCATGGCCAACAGGTTCTCCACATACGCACCAAGGATTATTTCCCGGGGGAATTGTCCTTCACATTGGGTGATGTCAGCATCAAGCAAATAAAGCGAGTCCTCCTCCCCTATCTTCCTTTCCGCGAATACGTAAAGCCTACATTCACAGAAAAGGCAGGTAATTGGCTTGAGAAGAACTTCCCTCTGGAAAAGCCATCCCACAACTAAGAACGCTGCGATTTGCCCTCAATGCACATATGAGGTAAAATACGAAGATAATGTGCCCGTAGCTTAATGGATAGAGCATTGGATTGCGGATCCAAAGGTTGCAAGTTCGAATCTCGCCGGGCACACAAGGCACAATTCTGTGCCTTGCTTCGCCACAAAGCAGTAAGGAGAGGTCGCACTCAAGAGTACGATCCCAGCTAGAATTGGACTTAACAATCAAGGAGGGTTCGCATAGAGGCCAATTGCGCGAGTTTCGAAAACTCGAGGGAGCAATCCCTACACAGGTTCGAATCCTGTACCCTCCGCAGCGCAAGAACGTTGATTTTGTAAACAAAATCTTACGTTCAACGGATAGAATGGGGGGCTTCCGGAGCCTTTGATGTGAGTTCCCTGCCCGCCATAGACTT
>JAHFKE010000106.1 GCA_023245515.1 Candidatus Levyibacteriota bacterium | reverse complement strand
GCTGATGCCTCTCATCGCCGCCATCTATACCGCCGCGCTCATCTACCCGGTATTCCCGTTCAAGAGCATCATTGGTGATAACGTCTATCTCAACTTAGGCCTCTTTGCCGTGCTCGTGTTCGCCGGCCTCGTGGCCTTCTCCGGCATGGCATATTTCATAGCGAGCGGCAGTATCGGGTTCGTAAGTTTAGCTGCGCTCTCCATCCTCACTGCCGGGCTTCTCATTGCTATCGGCATCCACATGCTCCCTGTTGAGCAGGTGTATACCTTCAGCGCGCCGACCAAAGCTCTTTTCGTCGGGGATAAGATGTACTTCGACTGGCTGGTCGCCCCCCTCGCCGGCCTCTTCTTTTTCGGCAGAGGTTAATGCTGATTTTTGGCCTTTAATTGCAAGGAGTTTGCGCAACTTGCAATATTTTAAATGTATGTTATATTGTTAACAATGCCAGAGTTTGAGGTTATGGAAAAAATTCCTTTACCGGACTTCGAAAAAACCCAGTTTCTTAAGCGTCGTCGAACAGGCGAGGCATTTGTCGTACCTATTGATTCTCGGCTAGAACTCATTTCGACGGGTCGAGCAGAGCGTGCAGTGCAGGGAGAAGCTATCGCCAAGCCCAGAGGTAACGAAACCGTTGTTCCGGTAACGCATAGTGGTGAAGATTTTGATCGTCCTGAAAAACCTTCTTTTGTTCGGTGGCTAAAAAGGGAGTTTACTCTTAAAAATATTTTAGTGAGAGTCGGGTTATATACCGCTGAAGCCGCCTATCGTATTTTTATAGATGGGAAGTTAGGTGCTTTTCTTACTGCCTGGGCCATCGCCACCTTTGGTCTCAGTCTTCTTGGAGCGGGGATTGTTATTGCGATCTTGACCCCAATTCTTATGGCCGCTACCTGGGCCTTCATTAAAATCCAAAATCATTTCAAAGTAGATACATACTTTGTTGAGACAGCGAAAGAGCAATTGGAAAAGAATGAAAGTCGTTTCCGAAAGGCCGTACGTTATGTTGTAACTCTTATTGGAGGTTCCATAATGTGGGGTGGTGACCCATTTGTAGTTGTTACCTCCCTGCAGCCGGGCGCTCGCAGGTATAAGGATCTTTCGATTAAAGACTGGATTACTATGTTTCTCAGTTCGGCTATCTCTAACTCCGTATGGGTTGCTGGGTGGACCGTTACTCTAGCCTCAATTGCTGGGCTCATTGGGCTACCGGTCCTTTTTGCGGCGGTAGCCCTTGTCATGACTTCAGCGCTTTTTGCAGAAGATTTCAAAAATTGGAGAAATAAACGGAGGGAACGCAAAACAAAGAAACTCCAAATGGCTAATTAGTCACAATTCCACTCGGAGAGTGTACCAAGTTCATATTTAATTGTATAATCATGGTAGTGAGGGTACATGTATTAAGTAACTTCGCTACAGGGCAGACCCATCTCGGGAAGGCCGTTTTCGCTGCTCGCCCCTTTAAGAAAGGGGATGTTGTGACTCAGTTCACTGGGCCTCTCATTCATAAATCAAAATTACCCAAGAAATATGAAGGTACTAGAGACCGATACGTCCAAATTGGACCAGAACATTTTCTCGGCCCGTCTGGTGATATTGATGATCTTATAAATCACTCTTGTAATCCAAATACGGGTCTTTCTTTTACTACCTTTGGGATTATTCTGGTTGCTATTAAAGATATAGATATTGGTAAAGAGATAACTTGGGACTACTCGACTACGTTGTTTGAGAATTCCTGGAAGATGAAGTGTGATTGTCGTGAAGTTGATTGTCGAAAAATAATCACTGATTTTGCTCTTCTTGAGGAAAAAGTTCAGAGGAAGTATCTAAAGCTCAATGTTATTCCACCCTATATTAAGGCATACCTCAAGAGCAAGGCATATCCGGTGTATACTAAAGGAGTACATCGCTTGAAAAAATATGCAGAAAAGAAGTGAAAGTCTTTTTCTTTTTATCGTACTGACTTGTTACGTGCTCTCTATCGGATTATCTTTTTTAAGGATATACATATATCATGCATATCCAACATATTATTCAGAGGACGCGAAACCTAGCATCTGGGACGCCGTAAATAACATCCCAGATTTATTACGAAAATGAATTGCGACTGGGATATAGCTCAGTTTCTTATTTTTTCCGGGAACGGGGAGCCCTTAATTTATTACTCCCATCTCACTTCGATACTGATATTTCTCGGTCTTTTTGCGTTTACCTTTCTCCATTTAAGGAGTTGGCCTAAAAAGCCCTTTCGCCTCATGGCGTTTTCATACGTGTTATGGCTCTTCTGTGATCTTGTGCTTTGGGCTAATGAGAAGCCGGACAACGTGATGTTCTTTTGGACTCTCATTAATTTGGTCGAGCCACTTATATTTGTTTCCGCCTTTGCTTATTTTCAGGAGTTCACAGGTGGCAGGCCATTGTCTTTAAAAACAAAATGGACCGTTTTCGCTCTCCTCCTCCCGACCTTGATTATGGCGCCTATCGGACTTTCTGTCGCCGGTTTTGATTACACCAATTGCGATAGAAACGCAGTAGAGGGAATTGCAGCTTATTATAATTATTTTCTAGAAGCTCTTTTTCTTGCTCTTATTGTCCTTAAAACAATCGGCCTTTTCTTCCATGAAAGATTTCAAAATCAACGCGGGAAATTGTTACTTATATCTCTTGGTAATTCGTTTCTCCTTTTCTCGTTCCTCGTAGCCAATTTCCTTGGCACGTTTCCTGGAGATTATGTCACAAGCCAATACGGCCATATTGCAGTCCCGATTTTTGCCGCTTTCCTGATATATATAACCATCAAATACGAATCATTTGAGCCGCGTATTTTGCTTATCGACACTTTTACCGCCGGCCTTTTTATTCTTCTTCTCTCGCTTTTATTTGTCGACGATCCAACATACCAAATCTATGCAAATATCGTTGCATTTCTTCTTCTTATCCCTCTTGCCTACACATTGGTTACGAGTATACGTAAGGAAGTGCGCACAAGAAAGGAGATTCAAGTGCTCGCGGAAAACCTGAAAGTGGCAAACGAAAAGCTCAAGGAACTCGATCGGTTGAAATCAGAATTCCTCTCCATCGCCTCGCACGACCTTCGGGCGCCTCTGACGGTGGTACGCAACTTCATGTCACTCCTCCTTGATGGGACGTATGGCAAGCTGCCGCCTGCGGCCGAGACGGGCGCGCATCAGGTATTTGACCGCGCTACTGACATGGCCAAGTCGGTCGAGACCTACCTCAACGTCTCTCGCATCGAGCAGGGGAGCATGAAGTACGACTTCATCGATGTCGAGCTTGCGGGCCTCATCAGGAATGCGGTAACCGCCTTTACGCCAAATGCCGAGAAGAAGGGCCTTACCGTAAAGCTCACCATTGCTCCCGAGCTTGCCGGGGTCAAGGCACGCCTTGATGTGGCAAAGATGAATGAGGTGTTCAACAATCTCCTCGACAACTCGATCAAGTACACCCCGGAGGGCTCTATAGGTGTTGTGGTAGATAAGAAAGGTACGCTGGCGCGCA
>JAHFKE010000105.1 GCA_023245515.1 Candidatus Levyibacteriota bacterium | reverse complement strand
CGATGAACATAGAATGCCTCAAGATGGTCGTTTTAATTTCAAATTAGACAAAAACGAAGTAGATATTCGTGTATCTGTTCTCCCAACCGTAAAAGGAGAAAAAATAGTTATGAGGCTGCTTCCTAAAAATGGGGGTTTACCGACTATGGCTGAATTGGGTTTGGGTGGTACTTCGCTCAAAAGTCTGGAGATGGCGATTCTCAGGCCCCATGGGGTCATATTAGTCTGTGGCCCGACAGGTAGCGGAAAAACGACGACGCTCTACTCTATTCTTTCCCGGTTAAATACTGCTAGGGTTAACATCGCTTCTTTGGAAGACCCTGTTGAGTATGAGATTTCAGGAATAAATCAGGTTCAGGTGAATGCTGCTGTAGGGCTTACTTTTGCCTCTGGACTCCGCTCTTTTTTGCGGCAAGACCCGAACATAATTTTGGTCGGTGAGATTCGTGATAAGGAGACGACAGAGCTTGCCATTCAAGCTGCT
Source organism: Candidatus Levyibacteriota bacterium (assembly GCA_023245515.1). Taxonomy (GTDB): domain Bacteria; phylum Patescibacteriota; class Microgenomatia; order Levybacterales; family UBA12049; genus JAHFKE01. The sequence continues at coordinate 3,096 of JAHFKE010000105.1, read as the reverse complement.
TTGACAGGGCATCTTGTTTTCTCTACGCTACATACCTCAAGTGCTGCCGGTGCCTTGCCTAGGCTTGTTGATTTGGGAGCGGAAAACTTTCTTCTGGCATCGACGGTGAATGCAATCGTCGGACAGCGTATTGTCAGAAAAATTTGCGCGCATTGCAAAGAGTCCTTTATCCCTCCGGAGCAACTTATTGAAGAGATGCGACATGTGTTGGGCCCGCTTTTTCCTACGAACAAAGACATCAGGCTTTATAGGGGTAAGGGATGTACTGACTGTGGTGATTTGGGATATATTGGAAGAATAGGGATTTATGAAGTGCTACCTATCTCTCAGAAAATTGCCCAGCTTATTTTGGAGAAGCTGGATGAAATCGCCATAGCAAAAGAGGCAATGAGTGAAGGGATGATTACGATCAGGCAGGACGGTTATTTGAAGGCATTACAAGGACTGACAACTGTGGAAGAGGTTCTGCGCGTAGCACAAGAGTAGAGAGTGGTTAGTGGTTAGGTTTTAGTGGTTAGACTAATCACTAGTCACTAATCGTCAAACTATGGATATTCGGGAATTACTATTGTTATTAATTAAAAGTAAAGGGTCCGACCTTCACCTGATGGTCGGTATTCCACCTACTATTAGGGTTGATGGATCTCTCTCAGCTCTTACTATTTATCCTGCACTCACAAAGGATCTTATTGAAGCAATGACGTTTTCTCTTTTGAGTCCCGAGCAGAAAGATGTCTTCATGACCAACAAGGAGTTTGATTTTTCATATAGCTTTAATGGTCAATCGGATCAGGCTGTGGGGAGATTCCGTATCAATGTTTATTTTCAGCGCGGAACGATATCGGTTGCTATACGTTTCTTAGCACCAAGGGTACGTACTATTGAAGAGCTTAGCTTGCCAAAAATTTGCGGTGATTTTTCAAAACATAAGCAGGGCTTTGTCCTTGTGACAGGCCCATCAGGTCATGGAAAATCAAGCACTTTAGCTGCAATTATCAATGAAATTAATCTCAATAGATTGGTGCATATACTGACGATAGAAGATCCTATTGAGTACATATATCCCAAAGGAACAAGTATTATTTCTCAGAGAGAAATGGGTATGGATACTCACTCCTGGCCTATGGCTCTGAGAGCTGCTCTTCGTGAAGATCCTGACGTGGTACTTATAGGAGAAATGAGAGATCCTGAGACCATGCAGGCTGCAATTACTCTGGCTGAGACAGGCCATCTTGTTTTTTCCACACTTCACACAAATTCCGCTGCACAAAGCATTGACAGAATTGTCGATTCTTTTGGAGCCGATCAAAAATTACAAATCAGAATGCAGTTAGCCTCCACTTTGCGGGGCATTGTTTCTCAGAGATTATTGCCAAAAATTGGCGGCGGCCGTATTCCTGCCGTTGAGGTGCTCATCGGAACGCCCGCTGTTGCCAGCAATATACGTGATGGCAAAACTCACCTTATTGACTCTGTGATCCAGACCTCAAAAGACATGGGTATGATAACAATTGATGAGTCTCTTGCTCAGCTTGTGCGTGATGGTATTGTGAGTCTGGATGATGCGATGAGCTATGCGCTGAGAGAAGACGAACTCCTAAGATTGGTGGGATAGGGCGGAGAAATATAATGCAAAGTGCAAAGTTCAAAATTAAGGAAGAATTTATAGATAATTATAAAATAAAAGTACCTTAACTTTTAACTTTTAACCTTTAAGTTGTTTTGTTTCGAGTTTCGTATTTCGATATTCGAATTTTAATTCTAATGTATGAAGCTTTATTATCGTGCGGTAACTCAAGATGGAAAGAATGTCAGCGGGATTATTGATGCGAAAGATCCCAAAGAGGTAGCAACCTATTTGAGGAAGCATAAGCTCGTTCCTATTAAGATTGCTCCTGCTACTGAAACCGGATTCAAGAAGATATTATCCTTTTTTAGAAAAACATCGACTTCTGATCTTGTTTTTTTTACGAGGCAACTTGCCTCAATGCTTTCTGCAGGACTGACGCTTATCCAGGCACTTGTCATACTGAAAAATCAAATCCCCAACAAGGCTATGTCAAATATCATTAGCGATATAATAACGGATCTGGAGGATGGAAAAACATTTTCACTTGCGATAGAAAAATATCCCAACATCTTCTCCCCTATTTATGTTTCCCTCATTCGCACAGCAGAAGGTTCAGGTTTGTTTGATAAAATTATTGTTCGCTTGGCAGACAATCTTGAGAAACAGCAGAATCTTCAAAAGAAAGTAAGAGGTGCGTTGATCTATCCTGCGATCGTTATATCTATGATGATTGTTGTGGTCATCGTTATGATGGTAGTTGTCGTACCGCAATTGAACATTCTCTATGGTAACGTGGAGACTGCCCTGCCTTTACCGACGCTCATAATAATTTCTCTCTCTCAGTTCTTTGTTAATTTTTGGTATGTTCTTTTGGCAGCTATGGTTGGGGGCGCTGTCTATGCCCGCAACTGGTACAGAAAGCCAACGGGCAGAAAATTTGTAGACACGTATATTCTGAAAATTCCTGTTTTAGGTAGGTTGCTGAGGGAAAATATGATGGCAGAGTTTACCAGAACTTTAGGTTTATTAGTAAATTCTGGCTCTATGGTCGTCGCCTCACTGCTTCGGAGTTCAGAAGTTGTTGGGAATGTGCTCTATAAAGAGGCAATCGTTTTGGTAGCAAAGAAGGTGGAAAAAGGTATATCTATAGGTGACGCGATGTCAGCCAGTCCCCTCTTCCCTCCCATGGTCGTAGAGATGGTTAAAATCGGTGAGCAGACAGGTAAGCTCTATGATTCACTTCTGAGATCCTCCGAGTATTTTGAAAGTAATGTTGAGGAGACAATAAAGGTACTCACCACCTTATTTGAGCCTGTGATCATGGTTATTTTGGCAGTAGGCGTAGGGTTCTTAATCATCGCAGTCATCACGCCTTTCTACAATCTTATATCCGCAATTTAGCCTGATCTCACTTGACAATTTTTTTGGATAGCATGTATTATTGGTTAATATATTGGGCATGGCATTGAAGAAGTTGTGGTATAAATATATCTAACGCTCTATTGACACTATGAGTAGAACAAGAA
>JAHFKE010000030.1 GCA_023245515.1 Candidatus Levyibacteriota bacterium | reverse complement strand
TGTCAGAATACCCTCCAAAATAGAAGATATCTCTGCTCCAATGGCACCACCCTGAGTGAGACCAAGAAGCGAGACAAAAATCACCAAATATCCAACTGTAACATTGAGACGGGAAAGATATATCTTCAGACGTAAAAACAAAAAGCCGAAGAAGAGTAAGACGGGAGGAAAAAGAATTGCAAGAGATCCGAACTTTTCATGCAACTTATCATTGATAGGAATCGTTGACTCTGTTCTATTGATAAATGTTAGAAGTAAGAAAATTCCAGTGAGCAAGAACGCTAGGCCAAAGATAGCATAGACTGTTTTCTTTTTTAATTTTAACTTAAAGGCCTTTTTACGCGCCATATCTACTTATTATAGAGCGTCAACACAAAGAAAACAAATACATAAATGGGGGATAATGAGCTAGAAGTCCTGGGTAAATTTCTTTATATTGTCAGGCGTAATGCGAACATTTTTTACCTCACCCTCTACAATCAGTTTTGCTACTCTTCGACACATCATGTTAATCAGACGATCCAAGCTACGAACCCCTGGATCATATCCGAGTGGACGAATAACAGGCTGCCATATAGCATCATCAATCTGTAATTGATCTTCCTTAAGTCCCATGAGAGCTCTCGTCTTTGGAAGAACATAATCCCGTCCAATCACCATCTTCTCTGTGTCGCTGTATGAAGGCATTTGAATGATCTCCATACGATCCAAGACAGCCGTGGCAATGGTCGATACATTGTTTGAGGTCGCAACAAAGAGACAATTCGAGAGATTAAACGGAAAATCAATATAGTGATCACTGAAGGTTGCGTTCTGTTCAGGATCTAAAAGCTCGATCAAAACACCCATAATATCGGCTCTCGCTGTCTCAGTAACACGGTCAATTTCGTCCAAGAGAAGAACGGGATTTCTTGCCTTGGCATGCACAAGATGCTTCACAATCTGTCCGGGTTCAGCATCCGGGAAAAAACGTGATTGTCCTCTCAAAACTCTTGAATCGGCCATACCTCCAAAAGGAATACGCTCGATAGAGCGACCAAGTGCTTCTGCCATTGATATACCAAATGTCGTCTTCCCCGTACCTGCAAGACCTACGAAGCAAAGAATCGGAGAGCGTGAGGCAAAATCAGGCCCATTGTTCTGAAGATTCAACATAATCGACGCGATATATTCCAAAACTCTCTCTTTAAGCATATTGAGACCATAGTGATATTTATCCAGACTCTCACGGGCCTTAGTAAGATTTAGAACGTCTTGCGATTTTGTAATCCACGGAAGCCCTACGCACCAATTGACATACCGCGATGTTGATTCATATTCAAGTATATACATGGAGCTCATGTATCCTGATCCCGCCTTTATGAGTTTCAAGCGATCGATTCTGTCTTTGATGATCACGCGCAATGCTTCAGGAACGCTGGAAGTTGCTACTTGATCTTCAAGCTCTTTTATTTGATCGCGCTTTGAAGGATCAATGACCAGAGAGACAGTAGTAGGCTGAGCCTCACCACTCTTATCCGGCTCCTGTGCATTATTGATCACTTGAGCGGTATTCCTAATGGCCAGTTGGCCTGCTTCTTCCGCTTGTTTCTGATCGAGAACTTGATTGCTAAGAGGATTTTCAATTACTTGGTCGCCTGTAATCTTGGAGTTATCGCCGTTTTGTCCCCCGCCTAACTGTGACGACTGAACGATATTTTCAGAGGGCGGATTAGGTTGAGCCTGAGCAGTAGGATCCATACATATATATTACAACAATTACCAATAAATACCAATCTAAACTTTTTTGCTATAATGCCCTAACTATGAAAAGAGAGCAAGTTGCAAACAGGCGTTATGGAAGCGAAATAGAGTATGGATATCTTCTAACAAAAGGCGTTGATCACGATAGTTTTCACCCAGGATGGAAGACTCCCGATATCACCAGCATTGGTACATTTCTACAAAATGGAGGAAGGCTTTATCCGGACGAAGAACTCATTGAATACTCTACCCCTGAATGCCCGACGCTTGAGGAGCTTGTCCTTCATGAAGTAGCAGGAGAGAGAATGGTCCATGAAGCGTATGGTGGTGCCTCTGAAATACTGAGTATCCATAAGAGAGGAATAGTGCCGAAAGGTGGCTATACAACTGGAGCGCACGAGAATTATTCCACTCGTATAAGACTACTATATGAGAGCGCAAATGACTCTGCTTTCGACACCCACCTCGCGGCTAGAACCATTTTTACAGGAGCAGGAAGCTTGCAACCCTCTCGCTACGTGCTTGGCCAGAAGATACGTAACGATAAAAAGTGGCACTTCAGAACACAAAGATCAGATGCAGAAGGCGGGCCAGATCGTTTGGAGCTTCTTTGTGGAGATCCCAACATATCCCTTTGGGCACTCAAGATGAAATTTGGCACTACATCTTTAGTTTTGCGTCTCCTAGAGCAAGGAGTTGACTTGTCTGATCTTGCTTTAGCTAACCCCAAGCAGGCAGCCATCGCTGTTGCAGGTAAAGCTGAGAATATGAGTAAGCCTCTTAAATTAGCATCAGGCAAGACAATGTCAGCTCTGAATCTTGAAGAAGAATTTGCCGGACGAGCAGCAATGCTTCCCGAGAGATTTGATATCCCACAAGACGAGCAGGATCTGATTCCTGACTGGTTCTCCATAACTGACTCACTCAGAAGATATAGCGAGACGGGAGAAACTAGTGAAGATATGAAACAAATTGATTGGTATACCAAGCAGGAAAGAATTGATAGGGTTATGACAAGCAGAAGAGAAAGAGAGGCAGATCCTGAGAGAGACTACTATGTGGGACTCGCATACGAGCTTCAATACGATCAAGTTCCTAATGGATTTGGCGTAAAACTTCGACAAGAAGGTAAGAGATTTGCTCCTCATGCACCAAGCGAAGAACAGATTGTAAAAGCTAGAACCACTCCCCCCAAAGGACGCCCTAAATTACGAGGAGCGGTGATAGAGGGAATTAAGAAAGGTCAGGTAAAAGGCAGCATAACTATTAAATGGGACCATATTAGCCTTTTTGCTTTTACAAAAAAGGGGAAGAAATTATCCTTAGGCCCTGTAGATCAAGACTATACTGACGAAGAAATCAAAAAAGAAACCGCACATATCTTAGCAGGAGTGCTGAAAAAACCTAAAGCTAAAGCTGAAGACTAAGACCTATCTACTAAATCTTTTCCTTGGGGGGAATTTGGCATCTCTACTTTCTCTTTGAAGCTGTCTGGAAAGAGGATGAACATCGCCACCTGCGACAGGTCCACTATCGCGACGATCGAAATTGCCTCTTGGTCTTGGAGCAAATCCCCCACTGCGTGGTGCGGGCCTAAAGCCCTGAGACTGTCTGGGTGCCTCTGATCTTGGTTGCTGACCTGCGTCTCCTTCGTTTGACTGTCCACCGCCTTGAGCACTCTGACCCGGATCCTCTCCGAAAAGCATTGAGAGATTGATTCTTCCCTGTTGATCGCGCTCTTCAACACGTACTTTTACTGTCTGTCCGATAGAAACAACCTCAGATGGATCTTTGACAAATCCGTGTGCCATTTTGGAAACGTGGACCATTCCCTCTCTTCCTGGAAGGTATTCGACAAATGCGCCAAAAGGTAAAATTCTCTTTACTTCTCCTTCAAAAACCTCACCCGGTACAATTTCGCGCGTAATTCCCTGAATCCAATCAACTGCTTTACGAACTGACTCCTCAGAAACAGCTGAGATAGCAATAGTTCCGTCGTCTTCAACATCTACCTGTGCACCGGTTGTCGCAATAATAGACTTGATGTTCTTACCACCAGGACCGATGATCTCGCCAATCTTATCTACTGGAATCTTGATCAGCTCGATCTTTGGAGCATATTCTGAAACAGCAGTTCTTGGAGCAGGCATGGCTGCTATCATCTTCTCAAGAATCAGCATGCGGGCTGTTCTGGCACGAGCTAAGATCTCAACAACCTGAGTAGGTGTCAGTCCATCGTTTTTTACATCAAGCTGAATTGCTGTAATACCCTTTTCTGTCCCTGCTACTTTGAAATCCATGTCGCCTGAAAAATCCTCAAGTCCAATAATATCTGTCAAAAGAACGTAATCCTTATCGACAGACATCATACCGATTGAAATTCCGGCAACAGGACTGGTAATTGGAACTCCTGCATCCATCAAAGCAAGTGTCGAACCACAAGTTGATGCCATAGAGCTTGATCCGTTTTGTGACAATACTTCAGAGACAACTCTGATCGTGTAAGGGAAGTCCTCCTGTGATGGAATGACAGCCTTCAGGGCACGCTCTGCCAATGCTCCATGACCAATCTCACGTCTTGAAAGAAATCCTGCTCTACCTGCTTGACCAAAAGAATACGGCGGACCTGAGTAGTGGTGCATATATCTCTTTGACTCTTCTCCTTCAGCAGACTCAATGAGCTGCTCAAGACGAGGAGAACCAAGGGTTGCTATACTAAGAGCTTGCGTAATACCACGCTGGAAAAGTGCTGATCCGTGAGTTCTTGGAAGAATACCTACTTCAGCTTTAATTTCACGAACCTCATCAATTTTTCGCCCATCGGCACGCTTCTGCTTCGTCACAACGTCAGAACGAATAAGCTTGAACATCACATATTCAACAGCTTTACCAATGGTCTTCTTATCAACCACAGACTCTGCATCTTTCAGCTTAATCTCGTCATAGATACGGCCTACCAAATCTTCTGTTTCATTTCCGCCGCCTTCTTTACCGACACGAGTCTTAATCAGAGCAACAACATCCGCCTTGTACGATTTTTCAATCAGAGGAAGAAGATCGGTCAAAGAATTATCCTCAGGCACTGCAAGCTTTTTCTGTCCTGCCTTTTTAACGAATTCTTCAATTCCCTTAAGAACTTTTGCTGTTTCCTCATGTGCTTTCTCAACAGCTGCTGCAACAACATCTTCCGGCACTTGCAAAGCTCCCGCCTCAAGCATAACAGTCTTTTCATGGCTCTGTGAAGCAACCAGGTCAAGAGTAGAGTATGTAGCCTCGCTGGAGGTAGGGTTCAAGAGATATGAAGCCTGAGTACCCTCTGCTTCTTGGATATATCCCATGCGGATTGCCGCAATAGGACCATTCCATGGAATTCTTGAAATTGTGAGGGCCGCGGAAACAGCATTTAATGCCAAGATGTCTGCTTCATTCTCTGCGTCAACTGAGAGGACTGTTACTATTACTTGAACTTCATTTTTAAATGATTTGGGGAAAAGAGGACGGATAGATCTATCAATAAGACGGCCTGCAAGAACTGCTTCATCAGATGGACGACCTTCGCGCTTTACCCAACGACTACCTTTAATCTTTCCACCTGCATAAAGTTTTTCCGCATATTCTACAGAGAGGGGGAAGTAATCAAGATCAGCTCTCTTGCCACCTTCAACAACGGTTACCAGAACAACCGTATCACCAAGCCTGGCAAAAACAGCAGCTGTTGCTTGAGGAGCCAATTCACCTGTTTCAAGGGTTAATGTCTTTCCTGCAAATTCAAATGAAGTTATAATTTTTTTGTTGTCCATTTATTTATTCTACCTCTAATCACGTTCTTTTTACGAAATTTGCGGTATCTAATTAGTCTTTTAGTCCGATCTTCTGTAAAATTTCCGATACTCTTTTTGCGTCAACCTTTTTAAGGAAATTGATAAGCCTTCTTCTCTTTGCAATCATCGAAAGAAGTCCGCGTCTACTATGCACATCGTGTGCATGATCCTTAAGATGATCAGCAAGTCTCTGAATTCTTTTACTCAGAAGTGCTATCTGCACCTCAGGACTTCCGGTGTCGCCTTTTACTGTCTGAAATTCATTTATTATTTCCTGTTTTTGTGTAGTGCTAAGTGGCATAACAAGAACTATTATAGCATTTCCAATCCCGCATAACAACCCCTACTCTACATCAGAGGATCCCTTGTAAACTTTTGGAGTAAGCCAATCCATTGGCGGCTCTTCATCCTGATCGGCCAATGGATTAACAACTTGATCCTGGTCTTGATTCGGCTGAGAAAGGTTTTGTTTTGGCTGCTGATTAGCATAGCCTCTTCTTTGTTCGTCACTAGCAGGGCCTTGTGGCGCAGAACTAGGCCGTCTTAGATCACCCTGTGGTCTTTGCTGCGCTATACCTCTATTGTCCTGTCCATTATTATCTGTTGGTCTGGAATCCCTAGGCTGTCTCTGATCACGCTGTTGTCCACCTTGAACACCTTGGTGCCTCTGGTCAGATTGCCTTGGCCTGGGAGCATCTGATCTGACTTCATCAAGCTGGGGCCTTTGACCAACCGGAACCGAAGGCAAGTCTTCTGCTTCATCCTCGTCCTGAGACAAACTACTTATAAATGGATCTTTTTCTGGCTGATCCATTCTCAAACGCTTTGCGCCTCTTTTCATAAGAAGCCCTGCCAATTCAAATGCAAGAGAGCTCGTATTTGGGGCTTGGAAATTCTCCGTAGCCACAGTAACCCCGATTAAAAGATTCTGCGCAACATCCTGATCAATCCTAAATCCAAGCGTCAAAGTCAGATCAGCAACTTGCTCACTGACTGATGAGAACTTGGAAGATACCAGAACGATATCTCCAAATCTTTCGTTATTCTCCTTGTTATCAATATTGATAACTTGTATATCACGCAGCTTCTGTGAATCAATCACATCTCCCAAATCGGAAATCTTTGCTGTTCCAATAACAAAAAGCAGGTCGATTGCCCCACTCCCCCTAACATACTTAACGTCTTTTTCGTCGAAAGAAAGCCCCTGCTCTGATGCTTTAACAACAATATTCAGATATCCTTCCTCAAGCGTATATGACACCTTCTCTATCTCCCCCTCTCTATAAGGAAATGAGACAATCAAATCATTTGACTCGCCTCCGAGGCTTCTTTGTACTTTATTGATACCAACAAGAGAGGAAATTTCTACGATTGGGTCTGAAGGAGAGGCAATTGAAACCTGCTTGTTAACACTCTTAAGAAGTAAATAGAGAGAAAGCGCGGCAGCCATCTCATCAACAGATGGACTTTTACCCACAGCGATTCCAATATTGGTGCTTTTAGATACAGCATCTTTTAATTTTTGAATTGTATCGTCGTTCATAATAATTGTGTCATTCTAAAGAACCTGTTTTGGCTCTAGATCCTTCGGCCTTTGGCCTCAGTAATGACAGTTCTAGCTTAACTATGGGATAGTATCATATCTCCAACCTTTATGTCAAGTCCTGCCGACAGGATTATACCTGCCTCATTCCCCTTTTCCACCTTTGAAGTTGATTCTTTACCTATTCTCAACGAGGCTATCGTAGTCTCGCCCACTACCTCCTCCTCACCTCTGAGAATACGAATACGATCACCTCGGGCTATTCTGCCTTCAGTAACCGAAATACCAAACGCAAAGGTCTTTTCAAAAGGAAATCTTGCCAAAATCTTAGCCCTACCGTAAACTTGCTCTATCTGCGAGAGTAATTTACCTTCTAAAGCGTCTGTTATCTCGTCCAGCAGTTCATAAATAATCTCGTAGCTGCGAGCCAAAACCTTCTCAATAAAGGCGAAATTTGCAATTTCAGGCTTAATTTTTACATTAAAAGCCAGAAGAATACTACCTGTAGACTTAGCAAGAAGAATGTCTGCTTCCGTAACTTCCCCTGTCTTCTTCGCAACGATGCTTATTCCTGAAGGCAAAGAGTTAACGATAGCCTCAAGCGATCCTTGACTATCAGCCACCAACACAACTGATAGACCCTTGTGTTCCTCCTTCTTCATGTAAACCATTTCTCTTTTTAGCACCTCTTTTACAGGCTCAACCGTAGCTACTTCTGTGGCTGTGTCGACAATAATAGCTCCTACCTCGGGCACTTTCTCAAAACCTAATATCTCAACAGCATCCCCAACAGTCGCTGACTGAATAGACTTACCATAGGTATCAAAAAGAGTGCGAACCTTAAAAACCTTACCATCGACCTTGAGCTCATCACGCACGTTAATCGTTCCATTCTTAATAATAACGGCTGCCTTAGATCCTGAACGGGTATCCATTTTAGCCTCAATAACAATGGCTCTGACGCCTTTTTCCTCGTGATCTTTCTTATGCATATCCGACATCAGGAGGATCAGGTCAAGCAATTCCTTAATGTTCTCATTTGTTCTGGCTGAAACTTCAATAACAGGAACATCTCCCCCATAACCCTCAAGCATAATATTCTCCTTTAAAAGCTCCTGCTTCGTCTTCTCTACATTTTTTGTGGGCAAATCAGACTTGGTCAATACAACAATAAAGGGGATTTTTGAATCCTGAAGAGCTTTGATGCTTTCTTTTGTCTGCGGCTTAACACCATCAACTGCTGAAACAATAAGGAGGCCCATATCAGAAGCATTGGCACCTCTTCCACGCATTTTTGTGAATGCTTCATGGCCGGGAGTATCGATAAAGGTAATTGATCTTTTTGCCCCGTCATGGACAATTTCCACTGATGAAGCTCCTACCTTCTGGGTTATGCCCCCTTTTTCCTTATCTGCAACAGAAGTCTTACGTATCGCATCAAGAAGAGTGGTTTTACCGTGGTCAACATGACCCAAAACGGCAACTACTGGAGGAGGTATGAGGTTTGTATCGTTAGTTTTTGTCTGTGCGTTCTTTGCCATATATTGTTAGTGAAAAGATCTGAGTACCTCATATAGTTAGGCAGCCTTTTCTTCAACATCTTTTTTCGCTTCATCCTTAGGCTCTTCAGAGCCCTCAACAGACACAGCTTCTTCTTTAGCTTCCTCTTGCACAACTGCTGCTTCAACCTTTTCCTCAACTACCTTCTTTTCAACCTTTTCTTCCTTATCCTGCTTCACCTCAGGCTTAATATCTTCTACTTCTTCAACCGCGCCTTCTCCTTCTATTTCAATCCTGTACTTTGTTAATTTGTATGCAAGGCGCACATTTTGGCCCTCTTTTCCGATAGCAAGAGACAATTCTTGCTGGGGAACAGAAACATGTGCAACTTTATTTGCTTCATCAATCTCTACTTTGACATTTTTAGCAGGCGAGAGAGACTGAGCAATATATGTTTTTATATCTTCTGACCACTGAATAATATCTATTCTCTCAAGTCCTCCAAGTTCCTGAATGATTGACTGTACGCGCACGCCCTTCTGTCCTACGCACGAACCTACAGGGTCAATTCCAGGCTGCGCTGAATAAACAGCAATTTTTGCTCTATTACCCGGCTCTCTAACAATTGCTTTTATCTCAACAGAGCCCTGTGTAACCTCAGGAACTTCTCTTTTGAAAAGCCCTTCGAGCAAGCCAGTGTGAGCACGGGAGACAATAATCTCATCTCCTTTTGGTCCCTGTCTTATGTCGACAAGGTAAAAGGCCAATCTCTGATTCAAGTGATACTTTTCATTAGGAATTTGCTCGGATGTCGGCATTATCGCCTCCGCTTTTCCGATATCAACAATGATATTCAAGCCTGCAAAACGAAGCACCATACCATTGACGATCGATCCTATTTTTACTTTGTAATCTGTGAAGATAGCTTCTTTTTCTTTCTCGCGGATTTTCTGGAGAATAACTTGCTTTGCAGTTTGTGCGGCGATTCTTCCAAAACCTGGAGGCGTTACATCTTTTTCTCCCTGCAGAATTCTTGCTTCACCTGTATTTGGATTTAAGGTTGCTGTGTATTCTTCTACCTCAATACCAGGATGATCTTTTCTGTAGGCTGCCAGAATAGCATTTGTGACTGTTTCTAGAACAACGGAAACCTCAACACCTCGCTCTGAGGCTACTTGATTAAGTGCTAATGAAAACTCGCTTCTCTGTACTACTGACATAATATGTAGGAGTATAACAAATCCAAGCCAAACGTTCAACCCATGCATTAGAGGGACTAGTGGTTAGCGATTAGGCTTTAAGACGTAAGAATTTTCTAAACCCTAGCCCCTAGACCCTAACCCCTAATCAAGAGACCTTTGCCTGGAGACTGTCTGTTCCGTCTATGAAGAATTTCACTGTCTTTCCCCTATCTAGTTCATGGGTCAGCTTCTTCTGAGCAATAATATCTTCAACCGTATCCTGAATGAAGCGCCGCAAAGGCCTTGCCCCGAACTCAACGTCAAATCCCTCTTTGGCAATTTTCTCAACAACTGCATCATCATACACAAAGGTGATATCCTGATCTAGAAGCGATTTAGCTAACTGATCCAGAAGAAGTCTAGTAACATTTCCTACCTGCTCCTTGCCCAAGGGTCTGAAGGTAACAATGTCATCAAAACGATTGAGAAGTTCAGGCTTGAAAATACCATTGGTCTGCAAATACTCCAGAAGCTTCTGATGAAAAGCCTTATTTATTACCACTCCTTCTTTCTCCAATTCTTCACGGATGAACTCTGAGCCACCGTTTGATGTGGCTATAATAATAGCATTGCGGAAAGACACAGTTATTCCCTTGTTGTCCGTAAGTCTTCCGTCATCTAAAACCTGCAGGAATAAATTCAGAATCTTGGGATTTGCTTTTTCGAACTCATCAAGCAAAACAAGCGAAGCGGGATTGTCATGAATCTTGTCCGTCAACTGGCCTCTTTCGTCTCCTGCACCAGGCGGATCACCCAAAAGCCTCCTCATGCCGTCCTCGTCAGTATATTCGCTCATGTCCAGCCTTATGATATTCTTCTCTCCTCCATAGTAAATATCTGCCAATGCCTTTGCTGTCTCTGTTTTTCCGACACCTGTTGGCCCAAGGAAGAGAAACGATATCGGACGCTCTCGCATCATAACGCCTGAGCGTATTCTTCTCATTGCCTCAGAAATTGCCTTAACAGCCGCATCCTGATCAATCACCCTCTCATGGAGCTTGTCTTCGAGATGAAGCAGGAGCTTTATCTCTTCGCCTTTTGGCATTGAGATGGCAATCTTGGCTGTTTGCTCAACTTTCTCTACGACATCCTCCTCAAGGACCACTTTGAGCTTTGTGCCTTCAAAATAAGCGTGCTCCGATAAGGCAACCGTATTTGCAACGTTCTCCAGCAGAAGAACCGCGCTACCCGGAAGTGCCTCATCAGAGAAAAAGCGCATCGCGAGCTGCACAGCGCTCGTGATCGCCCTGTAACTTAAGATCACTCTGTACTTAGCCTCTATACTTGACGCATCCACCATTACCATTTGTATGGCTGTATCTTTATCAGGTTGCTTTAAAGGAATCACACTAAACGCCTCTTTTAGATAGTTCTTTTCCATATAGGTCTTATACGCACCCGTAGTTATTGTCGCAACAATAGGCATAATCCCCGACTTTAGATACGGAAGCAAAGCCCCTGAAATATCTAGATTGTACGCACTGCCTCCAAGTATATTTTGAAAGTCGGGAATATAAAGAATGACGTCATTTGCATGAGATATTTCTGCAATAATATTCTGAAGGCGCACTTCCAAATCGCTTCTGGTAGTGGCTCCTGCGGTAAGTGCACCAATATGCAACTCAAGAATGCGCTTGTAATTAAGATAGCCCCCTAGATTCCCTTCAAAACTATGATAGGCAAGAGCTCTGACCAAATTCTCCTTTCCTGCCCCAATATCTCCAACCAAAAGCACATTATTACCCTCTACTTTTACGAGTCCTTCAAGCATCTGTTTAAATTCAGATTCCCTTCCTGCTATTTGCGGCTCACTCTTAAGAGCTATATTAGTGAACTGACTGGTATATTTTTTTGTCTCCAAAGTCCATCCCGAAACTACATCTTCACCGATTCCTCCCCCACCAAAATGCACCCTAATTTTCTTAGGCGTTTCTTCCTCAGGCAATTCTGTTCGGATCCAATACACCATATTGTAGATTTCCGACGTCTTAAGTTGTTTCTGAAAGAGTATTTTCTTTTCAGGCTCAATAAGAAAAAGGTAAGCAACGAAAAGATCAATTGGCGTTACATAAATACCCTTGAAAGCTATGACCGTATCAAAAGCGCTCTGAGCAAGCAAGTCTTTTTGTATATCAATAAATTCCAGATCCTTAGAAGTAATATTCGCTTTTTGAAGAAAAAGCTTTACCTGTGGCGACTTAATCAGCCTCTTAACAATCACTGAGGTCTTGTCGCTCGAAGAGAAGGCATCAAGCGCATGCAACGTAAAAGTATCGAAAACATCTCTCTTGTTTTTTAGCTTGTTCTTAGCAGCTTCGACTAAAGGCTGAGCCCGACTTATTTTATAATGGAAAAAAACCTCTACCATAACAAATATATTGAAAAGAAATTGGGGTAGCTTTGGAGGAACTTTAGTGTAGGTCTCAGTAAAGATAAGAAATAAC
>JAHFKE010000104.1 GCA_023245515.1 Candidatus Levyibacteriota bacterium | reverse complement strand
GATCAATCCCAGATTCTCATAAGCTTTTTTGATCAGCCTTTCCAGACCCGACTGCTCAAGTCCCAGATCGCTCAGATACTCCTTTTGCTCCTCATCAGACAGTGCTGCCAATTCAGACTCAATCTTTGCACAAACGACGACAAATTTTTCCTTCGCGACTCCAAGGAGATCAGCGTATTTTTGCACAATTGCTTCTGCCTGACTCA
This sequence comes from Candidatus Levyibacteriota bacterium, assembly GCA_023245515.1. Taxonomy (GTDB): domain Bacteria; phylum Patescibacteriota; class Microgenomatia; order Levybacterales; family UBA12049; genus JAHFKE01. The sequence goes on along the minus strand of JAHFKE010000104.1, from coordinate 3,408 downwards.
GAGAATCTTCATCCACATTCAGGACAATGACCTCGGGTTTATTTGACAAAAGAAAGAGTTCTTTCGTTACGGCTCTCTCTTCATCAGTCAAAGTGATGCCATGTGCAGCCCTTCCTTCATCAAGCCCTTTAAATAACTTCTCAACTGCGGACTTTCTGACCGGATCAGTCTTCACCGCCTTGCTATCTTTCTGTTTCTCAACTGTCTGAAGATCTGCCAAGATGAGCTCCGTATTGATCGTTTCATAATCAGACTTCGGGTCGACACTCCCCTCTCGTATAACATCTTCATCCGCGAATGCGCGAACAACATGAGCGATGACTGAAACCTCACGAATATGAGAAAGAAATTTATTTCCAAGTCCTGCGCCCTCAGCAGCACCTTTGACGAGACCTGCGATATCGACAAATTCGATAAGCGCACTTTTGATTGGGGGCAACGAAGACATTTTATCTTCTTCTTTGGTAATCTCAGCAAGTTTGGTCAGACGATCATCAGGGACAGCGACTATCCCTACATTGGGTTCAATCGTGGCAAAAGGATAATTGGCAGCCAAAGCTTGCTGCTTTTTCAAAAGCGCATTAAACAACGTACTCTTCCCAACATTTGGCAACCCCACAATTCCGACAGATAAATTCATAATTTAATTAAATCAATCCTGAGCTTGTCGAAGGAAAGATTCATAAATGTCATTATACCAGAAGCTAGGGAAAACGAAACCGAGGAAGACAAAGCTAGCACACATCCTTAGGTGTCGAGCCAAGACAGACCGGGTGTGTACGTTACTTGGGTTTGGTATTTTTATACTGAAGCTAAACGAAATAGAATTTGGTATTATTGCAACACATTGTAGTTCTTTTGTAGAGAATTACTTTCATAGTTTTATTTCCTCTCTTCTGTCTATCCACTTTCCATTCCATTTTGTTGCTTTACCAGAAATATATATTTTTTCTGGAGTAAGTTTATACATGCGGATAGGTGCATCTCCAAGAAAATCTTTTATTGTGGTCATCTGGATCCGCTCTTCGTCATTTGAAGCACCTTTTTTAGCATAAATACTTGTTGCGTGCTCTAATTCTACCTCGATGAGCTCAGTCGCTACTCCTTCAACATATACTCCTACTCCCTCATCTTCTCCAGTCGTAGCAAAAATTGAAGCTGAGATTCTATTATTTTCTTTTATATTTTCAGAATGTCGGGTATCTTTTCTGGAGTACCAGTAAAAATTATATTTCTCATCTAAAGCATAAAAAACAGGAGTGCTCCATGGTTGACCACCAGAAGAAGATGATGCAAGTGTCATAAAAAGGTTATTTGTGAAGATACGTTTTGCCCTTTCCTCCATACTTGAATTATACCATCGATCCAAGAGATTTTGAATGTATTATTCGCCCCATTTGGTCTCTACCTATTATTTCCCTTGCTTTACGTGGTGTGCGAAGTTTTGTTGTGAAGCTAAACGGAATGGAATATCGTGTTGTGTTCTGACTGTTCCAACAGATAGATTCACGAGATTGATTATACCAAGAAGCCAAAGAAAACGAAACTAAAAAGAAGCTCAAATAATTTCTAGCAAAAACTCTCTTCTAAAGCTTCTTACGTGAATCACCGGGAACTATCTTTTTCAAATAATCACTTCTTCTTGACAAGGGAGCACCCTGGAATCCCACTATCCCCCAACCGCCAAAGTCAACTTGCATCCCACCTGAAGTATCCGTTAGCAACCCTATATCATTTACATCCTCCAGACCTAACAGGATATCGTTAGTGTTCAATTCGCCATCGGATATATCTGCCAACTGAACTTCACCACTTCTTATACCCTTAAGAAGATATACGAATAAACCTTTTTTCATGCCTACCCTATCACGCTTACCATAATGCCAATCTAAAGCAAGCAATGATGCTGTCCTCGCAAAATCTTCCCAGGTTTTGGGGGCATACTGCTCGTACTTATCAGGTTGAGTAATATAAGAAAATTTTTCTAGAAACCTATTTATATAATAACCTGTGTCTGCTCTTATGTTATCGCTTCTGAATGCATTGACTGCTTGTAAGACTTCTTCTCCCGGATCCAATAACGGAACAGACGTTAGCTTGTGCATTGCAAGCTTCTGACCCTGCTCATTACCGAACCTTAAGTAGTGCAGGCACGTATCGGTAACCTCTTTCCCGCCACTTGTCATTTTCAAAAGAGCTGTATGTCTCATTTGTATACTTTCCTCAGGATCCCTAGCAATATCTACTAATGCCATATCGGTAGATCCTTCCAAGCTTCTTTGTTGTTCTGCCTGATCAGAAAATTTTCCTCCTGCTTTCTCCACTTCTTCTGCTGACTTTCTTCTATCTTCTGCCCAACCTTCATAGACTACTGACTGATGTAACTCTATAAACTCATCGTACGTAATTATTTTTTTAACAGCGTCCTGATCTGCTCCACGAGTTAAGCTCCGCTCTTTGATAAACTCCCTATCGATTTCCCCTGGAACAAGATAGTATTGATGAAAACGAGCTGGTATACCATTGTACCTATCGGAACCTACTGCATCTGGTTGAAAAATTACCCAATAAGGACCGAAATCACCTGATGAATCAAAATAACTTCCCCTTCGCAACGGCGCACAAAATGCTTGTTGCTCATTACCATCAAGCACGTTACCTTCTTGATCAATGGTTGGATTAAGATCAGATGTGTATCCTCCAGCAGGCCTTACTTTTCCTTCCACAATAACGCTTACCATACTTTGTCGTGCATTTTGTATTCTTGAATCAGATGGATTAGCAATAACTGGACAATGATAACCAGTTAGTCCGTTTGCTACTATTTTTAATTTTTCACCAATATAGAAGATGGTACTGAGTTTATTTTCTAATTGTTGTTCTTTCGTAACCGGTGTAGAATGATACTCCAACTTGAATGTCAGAGATCCTAATTGACTCCAAGTGTCCAGAAGACTTTTATCATGATCTTCTAGGGCTTGCTTTTCTGCTCGTTCTCCTCCCGCTTCTCTTCCTCTTGATAATTCATTCCGCATACGTTGAGGATTCTAATAATTCTTGCCCCAAATGTCAAGGCTATAAGCTTATCTTACAGACTTGATATAAAATAATATTACAAATTATAAGCTTTTATATGTAGGCGATTCTTCTTTTTTATCCTGCTGAAGCATTAGTCTTTCCAATGATTATCCTATGACAATTTTTCTTATATTTTTTAACCAAAATCTTTATGATCCAGGGGGAAGTTCTCCCAATCCTATCTCCCGAATCATCCTATCTGAAGTTTCAGCTCTCTGAATCCAGCTATACATGTCCATGGCAGAGCAAAGAAAAATAAACTGCGAAGAGTCATACTCGGGATCAGGTGCATATTCTCGAATCGGAGTCATAAATCCGGAATCATCCAAA
>JAHFKE010000137.1 GCA_023245515.1 Candidatus Levyibacteriota bacterium | reverse complement strand
ATCTGTGGGTCTGGTCTGACTAAGGTATATTTACCAAATCTCTCAAGTCTCTGGCCTTCACCACTATCCAACAATTCATAATCATCCCACCCATTGGTCGCCTGTATATTCATGAGTATTATTATTATATCATGATGGTGAATTCTAATGTGAATCCGAACACTCTTGTATTGTAAGCAATTTAAGCTCTCTTGTGAATACTTCCTCTGGCGTCTCATAACCAAGACACTTCCTCGGCCTTTGGTTGATTTCTTCCATGATGGCATCCAGCTCATCTTGAGATAAATCTGTTAAGTCAGCTTTCTTAGGAATATATCTTCTTAGTACACCATTATGGTTTTCATTTGCTCCTTTCTGCCAAGAGCAGTAGGGGTCACAAAAATATGTTTGTATCCCTAACCAGGTTATCAACTTCTGGTGATTGTAGTTCTCTTTTCCATTATCCATGGTTATTGTTTTCCTAGCTTGTCCTGGAAATTTGATGAGGAGGTCACGTTGTGCCCTGACCCCATATTCTGAATCTATCCTTTCTAGGAGCTTTGCTTGAAAGAATCTAGTCTTTCTTTCAAGCAGTGTTTGAATACCTTTGTGATGAGCTCTTCCCTCTACCACATCTGTTTCCCAATGACCAAATGTCTTTCGTCCCTCCACTTCTTTTGGCCTCAAACGAATACTGGTCCTGTTGGCAATGCCTCGACGATAGAGATATCTGCTGTGCCATTTCCTTCTTCGATAATGATGTCTCACTAAGTACTCAGTGAGATTCTTTTCTTTCCCTTCTTTGCTGTAGATGTAACGATAAATGGTTTCATGGCATAGTACCTGCTTGTTGCCATTATCCCGCTTGAGTCTTCCTGCTATCTGTTCAGGACTCCAACCATATCTGAGCTTCTCGCAGACATAAGCATAGATAGTAGGGCTTTTCAGAGGATTACTTCTCCTACTGGCAGTGTTTCTTTGTTCACTCAATTCCTGTGCAAGTAATGCTGCATACTGCCCGTTTGGACTATTTCGTTTAACCTCCTCACTGATGGATGAAACACTTCTGCCAAGTTGTTTGGCAATTGCCCGTAAACTTGTTTTTGCTGCCAAAAGATACGCTATCTCATCCCTCTCTTCTGCTGTGATCTTTGGTCTCTTGATCATATCCGAACATTATACTGTTCGGATTCGTTTTAGAACTCACGGATGTGTCCTCATGCTTTGCTTTAAACAAAATTTATCCTATTTAGTTTTTTCGCTGCTGTTGTGGGTGGCACGCTTGAATTTGCTGTAAATAACAAAGATTGGAATGGAAAGAGTTCTGAAAAACACCCGAGTATTTTGGTTGATACACTATTACTTATCTCTTTTCACTTCCCTATCGCCAACAGTAGAATCTACTCTCTTTATAAATATATCTATGGGCATAGGATCAGTCGCAGTTGTTTGGTATAAATCCACTAACTCATCTTTGGGTAGCCTATCAGACCAAAATGATAGCTCTTGTGTGTCTGAAAATATATGAGGATATTCTGTATTGTTATAAAACAAACTAGCCTGAGGTCCGTTGATCCTTGCCCATATCCTTGATGTATCCGTCAAATCATCGTCTTTAAATGAACCTCTATCCTTTTTGGATTTTTTGTTGATGGTCTTTCTGAGTCCATCAATACTCAAAGGCCAATCAGTCTTAGTAAAATCTAACCTAAAAGTATCCTTTGCTGTGCCAATCGCCAAATTATCAAAACCAAAACCTGTATAGCTTGGGGGGACATGAATAACTGTCTCTTCACTTACAACTACCGTTACTCTTGCAGGATTATCTTCTTCATATTTCCTGGATGGCATTGGAAGAGAATCTAATCGATCTATCAGATCACTTGAGGTCTGTAAAAATCTACCATTAGTTACATTGGTCGGCCAAGCAACAAAGAAATCGTCTGGCCTTCTACAAATCACAAGGTCTAGGGCTTCATCTTTTTGCACCTCATAAAAAACTTCAGATGCACCATATCCCTGTCTCTCTCCAAATGTATATTTCACATTATTGTCTCCCTCGCTACGCGCCATAAAGAGATTATATATAATTTGTGGTAAAATAGCTTCATATGAAATTTGATATTCAATCCAAGTTCAAACCTACGGGGGATCAACCTGCGGCAATAGCACAACTAACAAAGAACTTGGAACAAAAAGCGAACAACCAAGTTCTTTTGGGTGTAACGGGCAGTGGTAAGACATTTACCATGGCAAATGTTATACAGAATATCCAAAAACCAACACTTGTCATCTCGCACAATAAAACACTTGCTGGACAACTCTATCAAGAATTTCGAGATTTTTTCCCTAATAACGCGGTCTCCTATTTCGTCTCGTACTATGACTACTACCAGCCCGAAGCATACATGCCCTCATCCGATACCTACATCGAGAAGGAGGCTGAAATTAATGAAGAAATTGATAAATTACGACTCGCCGCAACAGCCAATCTGCTCACTCGTAAAGACGTGATCGTCGTCGCGTCCGTCTCATGTATTTACAATCTTGGATCACCAGTAGAATATGGTAAATTTGTTCTTGAGCTCAAGACCGGTGTCAAAATTTCACAGCAGGAAATCCTTATCAGATTGACCGATCTACAGTATAAGAGAAACGATTATGAGTTCAAAAGAGGAAGTTTCAGGGTGCGTGGAAACGCGATTGATCTTTTTCCCGCCTACATCGACCACGCTATACGAATAGAGGTAGATGGATTCATTACGAAAATATATGAGTTCGCGCCCCTCACAGGCGACATCATCAAACCACTAGATGCGACGGTTATCTATCCTGCCAAACACTACATGACGGATCCTCGTACCTATCACGATGCTTTCGCAGCAATCAGACGAGACCTTGAGATACAGGAAAAGAAATTAAAAGGAGAAGGAAAGTTATTGGAAGCACAAAGAATACGACAGCGAACGACCTATGATCTGGAAATGGTACAGGAACTCGGCTATGTGAACGGTATCGAAAATTACTCTACGTATTTTGATGGGAGAAAGCCAGGACAGCCACCATATACACTTCTCGATTATTTTGATGCAGCCTCAGATGACTGGCTTCTGGTCGTTGACGAGTCACACATCACCATTCCCCAGATAAGAGGTATGTACAACGGTGATCAGGCAAGAAAGAAGACACTGATCGATTATGGATTCCGCCTCCCTTCAGCGCTTGACAACAGACCGCTCAAATTTGAAGAATTCATGAGGAAAACCAAACAGAGAGTCTATGTCTCCGCAACGCCAAATGAATATGAACTTTCACTTGCGCAGGAAGCAGAAAAAGGCGTCATCGAGCAGCTCATCCGTCCGACCGGACTGGTAGACCCGATCGTTGTCGTAAAACCAACCAAGGGTCAAATTGACGATCTTATGGAAGAAATAAAGAAGAGGGTTGAGAAGAATCAACGCGTCCTCGTAACAACCCTTACCAAAAGAATGTCCGAAGAGCTCACAACCTATCTTGAAGAAAAAGGCGTAAAAGTCGCCTATCTTCATTCCGATATCATAACTCTTGAAAGACAGGATGTACTGGATTCACTCAGGTCAGGTGAATACGATGTACTCGTCGGAATCAATCTTCTTCGTGAAGGACTGGATCTCCCCGAAGTATCACTCGTAGCAATTCTTGACGCAGATAAAGAAGGATTTCTTAGAAGTAAAACGTCACTCATTCAGACAATGGGACGCGCAGCCAGAAATGTCGATGCGCAAGTCATCATGTATGCCGATAACATGACCAAATCCATGGAGGGGGCAATTGAGGAAGTCGAAAGAAGACGCAAGGTGCAGTTAGAATATAACGAGAAACACGGCATTACTCCAATGACGATTCAGAAAGCAATCCGTGCGAAGCTGATTGAAGAGAAGGAGGAAAAAGAAGAAGTACAAACACTCCAAAACACCTTACTCCTAAGCAAGAAAGAAGTCCTCCTTCCTGACGAACGCGAAGACGTGCTGAAAAAGTTACGCAAAGAGATGAAACTAGCAGCCGAAAGACTGGACTTTGAAACCGCCATCATGCTCCGAAATCAGATTAAGATAATACAGAAGAAGTAACCCCAAATTTTCCATTGGCAATTTACATCCGAACTGCAGCGCGGGCCAATGCGCTCCATGCTTTTTCCATTGCCGGATGGCTTGCATTAAAGCAATGCCACGACAGCTCTATTTGAATAGCTCTGAATCCTTTTCTTTGCGATTGCGCCGTTACTGTACGGACATTTGCACTAAATGGCCAATTAATTGACACTCGCAATCCAGCAAGAACAGCTTCTTCAATAATAATATTCCAAAGTCCGTTGCTTAAGTTTGGGATTGGGCCTAGCCCTATGCAAACTTCCACACCGCGTGGTCTCATCATATGAAGATCAATAATTGTACCGTTCTGTGCTAGCTCATGAGCCTTACCAAGATAGGCAGTATCTAAATCCCAATTGGGGTCGCCTCGCTGAACTCCAGTAGTACATATCGCTGATCCTCCTACATAATTTGCAAGAGCAACTGCGAGCGCAGCAGTTCCCTTTTCAGCTATTTTTGGTTCACCATCTCTTATGTGTTTCACTTCATGCGGTGCAGAAAACAAGAAGTGACTACCTTTCACCAGCTCCCAAGACCCTTGAGGATTTGATTCACGCTGCTTTCTAATATCAGAGAGCTTCAAAAGCTGCTGCAATTCTTCATTGCGCTTTTCAATGTCAGGTTCTATAGGCGAAATATTTTTTAGCGAACTCAATTGCATCATAAAGCTTATTATACATCGTCTGATTGGATTGTGTATAATCTAAACATTAAAATGATCACTATAGTTGTACTACATTATCCAGAAGTTGTAGGACAGAATTGGCTTCTTATGAAGAAGGCTGCAAGAAAACTCGATGTAGAATTAATTAGCTGGGAACCACATAAAATACAGTTTTATTGCGAAGATAAAAAATGCTATCCGCTCTATGACGGGCAAGAAGTAAATCCCGCTGTTATAATTCATCGTACTATATTTCCTTTCAGTGGTGTTATCTTACCAGCATTACATTATTGGGCGAGCACAGGAACGGTGGTGTTAAATGCGCCAGAGTTTGCCTACCGTTCTCGTGACAAATTACTTACTACCATAGATCTTTTCAGAGCTGGTGTGTCAATCGTTCCAACTTTAGGTTTTATACGGTCAGGAAATAATGACTTTTCTATGCTAGGCGGTGGGCAAATTATCATTAAACCCGCTCATGGTGTTCGTGGTGAAAAGATACAATTTTTTCCATCTTACAAAGACTATATTGTTCCTACGGATGTTAGCACTGACTTACTTCCTTTAGAGCATTATATAGCACAACCTTTCATTAATAACGGAGGTCATGATATACGCGCTTTTGTCGTTGATGGAAGATGTATAGCTATCATGCAGCGTCAAGCAAGAAAAGGTGAAATCAGAGCAAATCTTGCTCAAGGAGCACAGGGGAAGGCACTGGCGTTAAATCATCCTGCAAGCAAAATAGGAGTAGCGGCATTAAAAGCATGTGAATTAGACTATGGTGGGGTTGATATGATTGAAGATAGTGATGGAACAATTCGGGTTTTGGAAGTTGATGCTTGGGCTGGCTTTGCAGGAATAACTACCGTCACAGGTGCTAATGTAGCAAAAGCTATAATTGACATGGCAGTAAATAAGCTTAAGGAGAAAAAAAAGAAATGACTCTCGGAATAGCAGTAAATCCATACGCAACGAATGTACCAAAAAGCTTGATTGAGATAGGTGATCATTTCCCAGTAACAATACGCCCTATTGATTTGCCCTCTCTTATGGTGAGCCTAAATAATCAAAGGGGGGCACTGGTAAAGGATAAAGATGGCGTTGTTTCAATTGATAGTCTAGCTCCATATCTTCTTTTTGGTTTTCCTGCAGCAATAACAGCGTTTCGTATGCTGAGTCAAAAAGCCTTCTTTCAAAATCCTGTAGATAGTGTGCTTATAGCTGATGATAAAGCTGCTACTGCTGAGAGATTGTCATTTGTAGGTATACCACAAGTGCCTACAACAATTTGTTCAAGTGACATTGATATAGTTCTGTCAATTGCTTCTAGAGTTGGCTATCCGGTGGTATTAAAACGGACACATGGCGCTCAAGGACGTTGGGTACGCAATGCAACAGATGATGCTTCTCTCAAAAAAGCTCATGCTGAACTTATGGTAGAAGGGCCAACTGCCTTGATAGTACAGTCGCAAATTGTAGAAGCAAAAGGAAAGAGTATTCGTGCGATAGTGACGGGTGGAAAAATTTTAGCTGTTACGGAACGCATAGCAAATGGTAATGAGTGGAGATCAAACATTGCAAATGGAGCAATTCAACGTCCGATTGATTTAGATGAAAAAGAGCGTAAGATGGTGCTTGATGCAACGAAAGCTGTAGGGTTAGGACATGCGGGAGTAGATCTTTTAAAAACAGTAACCGGCACTGTCGTTCTTGAAGTGAACTCATGTCCGGACTATACTAGCATGATACCCTATTTTAGTGAGAATTTAGCAGAAGCAGTATTAAAAGCATCCATTGGAAGTAAGACGTAGGCTATGGGCAAGACACCAAGATGTTGTTTATAAATAAAATATAAATTGTAGATGGAACATGGAAAAAGCCTGTGTATCTCTCTTTTAAGCAAGTATTCAGGGATAGGCAAATATTTTATTATTTATGCTTCGTATATGGGGCTTAATTAAACTCTAGTGTGGCAAATTTAGTCCTCTCTTGTTTTTCTAGGGGATAGTTTCTCCTCATTATAGAAATAAACGAACCACCTCATAAAATATTCCCACTTTTCAGTTTTTAATCCTCTATGAGAAAGCAATCCGTGCCAAGCTTATTGAAGAGAAGGAGGAAAAAGAAGAAGTACAAACACTCCAAAACACGTTACTCCTAAGCAAAAAGGAAGTCCTTCTTCCTGACGAGCGAGACGACATCTTGAAAAAACTCCGCAAAGAAATGAAGCAAGCCGCGGAAAGACTGGACTTTGAAACCGCCATCATGCTCCGCGACCAAATAAAAATGGTAAACAAGAAGAAGTAATTTGGGGAAATTATCTACCTTCACGGAGCTTGTCCAATAATTTTTTGCCACCACTTACTGCATTTTTATTATCACCATAAGCACGATCATCTAATGGATCGCCCTCATTTATATAATAAATCTGCGCACTGTAAACCTTACCATCATCCTCTCTAAGCACAAGTGCCCTTAAACGTTCCCTCGTAGCCATATCAACTCTACCTTCTTTGATCGTATATCTATCTACACTTACGCTAGACTTTTCTTCCAGATCAAGAGATATGGCGTAAAAAGAATCCCCCCTGTTAAATCCAATCTTTTTTTCACCCGTGCTGCTATCACCTGCTCCTTCTTGACCTATAAGGAAAGGCCTTGGGAGTTCCCAAAATGACGCAAGAATAACTCTACTGACATCAGGAGTTTCTTTCAGAACATCTGTAAAAGAATTAATAATAGCTTGTGCTTCTGCTCCCAGCTCAGCAAGAGGCATTCTTTGATTCTCGTTTTCTGAAGGATTTCGAGGTCTTTGCTCTACCATTTCTGTAGTATAGCATAAAAAGCAAACGGGTGGGATCGAATTTTTTAGCTTCAAAAGCAATTTATAAACCGTATCCACACAGCATGATTACCACCCTTTCTTATGATTAATAAACCATCGCAAAATAGACCGATCGGACATGCTTGTGATGCATCATCCCGATGTGTCCATCTGCCACACACCAGGTGTGTACAGGGCTGAAAAAGTTACGCAAAGAAATGAAGCTGGCAGCCGAAAGATTAGACTTTGAATCAGCTATCATGCTCCGGGATCAGATCAAGAAGGTGAATAAGAAATAAATGTAATCTCTGCAACTCCTTGACACCACAGGAAGTTTGACCTACGCTATGTATATGGACAAGAACTGGAAGCCCTCTAAGAATACAAAAAAATATCTTACAAAGGTATTTGTTATTATACGTATATTCTATAGTTTTAATCTACTTTTATTAACCATAGATTTTCTACTTAGAATACTATCAAACGGAACTATGCAGTTTGGCCCCGTCAACGAATACGATGCTTGCGGACTCATTGGACGCAATTGCAATGAGGGAGGAGTCAATATCCTAGGAGCATTCTTCAACTACACGCAAATTTACATAATTATATTTAATCTTTTAGCTCTCTATGTTTTGTTTGCAACAATGGGGCTTATTAAGTCACAGGGGAAAGACGAGAAAAAAAATCTCATTATTGGAATCATCGGAATAATTATCAGCTTCTTAGTCTATCTTTTTATAACTTTTTATCCTAACATTTTACGCTAATTTTAATAGAGTCTTTAAAGACCTCTTACGCAATCTCTCTCCAGCTTTTTGGGCACTTTCAAATATCTTTTCTTCACCACGCTCAGGGACTAGATCAAGAAGGTGAATAAGAAGCAATAAAATTTTTGAATTTTTGATGGGAGAAGTGGGACTTTTTTGGATCTTGAAAACTGGATATTTTGATTATTTGATAATTGAGAACAGAACTATTACTTAAAGTTTTGCCAGTTATTTTTAAGATTGGTCAATTTTTTACCAAGCTTATTATATCTTTCAATCAGCTCGTCTGCATATCCTGATTTTTTGATATATTGTTTATGTTTTGACAACATAACATGATTGATCATTTCGTTCGCTTCACCCACACAATCTCTTAAATATCTTTGAAAATCTTTTAATGATTCTCTTCTGGCATATCCTTCTGCAATCTGTGCAGGAACAGATCTAGAAGCTCGCTTCATTTGATCAACCAAAAGATATTTTTCAGAAGCAGGATAACTCTTCAAAAGATCCTCAATTTCGATTGATAATTGAAATGCTTCTTTATAGACTTCAAGATCTAAAAAACTTGTAATCATGAACATATGCTAATTCATAATTGATCAAGATTTCAAGGTATCAAAAAAATCAAAGTCAAGAATATCTCATTTCTCACTTCGAGATATCTATCCGAAATCTCCCCGTACATAATCCCTCGTCAGCTTTTCCTTGGCATCTTCGAAAATCTTTTTCGTCTCTCCAAATTCTACGAGTTCTCCTAGGTGGAAAAAGCCTGTGAAATCTGAGATTCTCTTTGCCTGATGCATATTATGAGTAACGATAATGATAGTATAGTGCTTTTTCAGCTCAAGAATCAGATCTTCAATTTTTCTCGTTGAAGTAGGATCAAGCGCCGAACATGGTTCATCAAAGAGAATTACTTCAGATTCTACCGCAATAGTGCGCGCGATACAAAGTCTCTGCTGCTGTCCACCTGAGAGTCGCAATGCCGAATTACCCAGTCTATCCTTCACTTCGTCCCACAATGCTGCCTTCTTAAGACTCCTCTCAACGACCTCATCAAGAATTTTTTTGTCGTTGATATTCTGAATGCGGAGCCCAAAAGCGACATTTTCATAAATACTTGAGGGGAATGGATTGGGTTTCTGAAATACCATTCCGATTCTTCTACGCATTTCAATAACATCAGTTTCTTTTGCATAGACATTATCCCCTTTGAACGAGATAGCACCTTCCAATTTAAAATTGTCATACATGTCATTCATCCTGTTAAGACATCTAAGAAATGTGCTCTTACCACAACCTGACGGACCGATGATAGCCGTGATCTTATCTTTATGTAGCGTCATGCTGACATTTTTAAGCACCTGCGTTTTACCAAATGATACACGTAAATTACTAGCTTCTATAATTTTTTGCATATATTACCACCTCACTTTCTTCTCAAATCTATATCTGAGCCAAATCGCCAGTCCATTCATCATGAGCGTTATAAAAAGAAGAACGAGGATCCCTGCTGCGGCATTGACAGCAAATTCATGCTGGGGACGTGATACCCAGTTAAAAATCTGAATCGGCAAAGCTGTGAAAGGGTCAGACAACTGTTGAGGGAGAAAAGCAATATATGCCAGAGCGCCAATCATAATAAGTGGCGCTGATTCTCCGATCGCCCGTGACATCGCTAAGATGATACCCGTCAAAATGCCCGGAAATGCTGCCGGCAAAATTTGATATTTCAGCGTCTGCCATTTGGTAGCTCCAAGGGCAAACGACGCCTCACGGAGTGATACCGGTACCGCCCGAAGTGCTTCACGAGTTGCGAGAATAATAATCGGCAATATGAGAAGGGCAAGTGTCGCCCCACCCGCTAGAACACTTCTCCCCAGATCAAGAAATCTCACAAATAACCCAAGTCCCAGAAGACCGTAAATAATCGAAGGTATACCAGCAAGGTTAGCGATATTGACCTCAATAAATCCGGCAAGCTTATTTCTCTTGCCATATTCTTCCAAATAAATACCTGCCATGATACCAAGCGGTATAGCGATAGCACCTGTTACTGCCATAAGCCAAACTGTCCCCACCCAAGCCGATAAAATCCCAGCATCAAAAGGATTGCGCGATGGAAAGCTGGTCAAGAAGCTCCAGTTGAGCCGCTTCAGACCATCCATTGCTACATCCGCAAGCAAAACGAGAAAAACGCCAACCCCCAATAAAGTCGCCAATAATCCAACCACTGAAAAAATACGGTCATTCATCTCATTCCGACTAAGTTTTTTTAGAAAGCTCTTTTTCATAAATATTTTATTTCTCAACTTTCAACTCTCAATTCTCAACTCCTCTAAACATACGCCTGCATATATCTTTTGCGTAAACCATAACTTATAGTATTCAAAATAAACGTCATGACAAACAAGCTCGCTCCTGCTACAAAGATTGTTTGAAATTCTATCGTTCCAGCTGCTGCATCACCCTGGCTGACCTGTACGATATATGATGTGACCGTCTCAATTGGAACTAGGGGGTTGAGTGTAAACCTCGGCTGCAAACCTGCCGCTATCGCGACAATCATTGTCTCGCCAATTGCTCTTGACACACCCAAGATAACGGATGCAGCGATGCCTGAAAATGCTGCCGGCAATAACACGCGTCTCACGACTTGTAAACGCGTTGCCCCAAGCGCAAAAGCACCTTCACGAAGCATAAGAGGAACTGCATGGATCGCGTCTTCACTGAGAGAGGCAATCAGAGGAATAATCATAATGCCCATAACTATCCCCGCACTGAGAGAATTAAAGCTCGCAAGACCGGGAATGATATTTTTAAGCAGTGGCGTCACAAAGAGTAATGCAAAATAACCATATACAACAGTAGGCACGGCAGCGATCATTTCAAGCATCGGCTTAACACTGACCCGAAAACGCGAATGAGAATACTCACTCAGATAAATAGCGCTGATTAATCCGACAGGCAACGCAACTGCCAGCGCAATGACTGTCGTCAGAAAGGTCCCTGCGAAAAGAGAGAGAATGCCATAATGTTTATCATAAAAGAATGGCGTCCACTGCGTATCAGTGAAAAAATCTATCGGTGAGACTTTATGAAAAAATCCATAGGACTCAAATGTCAGAATAGCAATAATGGCAAGATTGATAAAGATAGCAAGTGATGAACTCAAAAAAAATGTGGATTCAATTACCTTTTCTTTGAGGCGGAGCGGGGTCATTATTCTAATTCCAGTATTTCTTTCACTGTCAGCCCCTTGGCTGCATCAGCTGAGAAGATAGAACCTGTTTTTCTGCTTTCGAATCTTTTCACTACCAATGGATAATCGGCGTCAGGTAGTGCAATGTAGCTCACTTCTTTTACCAGCTTAGCTGCGTTTGCAAGATAGTAATCGACGAATCCTTTAACTTCAGGTTTCTCGAGCGACTTTATTGCGACATAGACAAAGAGCGGGCGGGAAAGTGGGTGATATGCACCTTTGACTACATTTTCATAAGTAGGGAGCATACCGCCTTTGCCCTTTTCTTCATTAACTCCGACGAGCTTCAGCTTGTCTTTGTTCTGCTCGTAATATGCGACTCCGAAGTATCCGAGAGCGTATTTGTCTGATGATACTCCTTGGACAAGTACGTTATCATCTTCGCTGGCGGTGTAGTCGCCTCTGCTTTTGCCTTGTGTGCCGACGATCTTCTCTGTGAAGTAATCAAAGGTACCTGAATCCGTGCCAGGACCGAACAAGTGGATTTCCTCATTTGGCCATGCAGGATTAACTTGATTCCATTTGGTTATTTTTTTCTGCGCTTCAGGCTCCCACAATTTCTTAAGCTCTGACACAGTGATATCTTTCAACCACGTGTTCTCAGGATTGACAACGATAGCAAGCCCATCGTAACCAATAGGAAGCTCTATGTATTCTATAGCTTTAGTTGTGCACTCATCTGCCTCGACAGCTTTGATAGGGCGAGACGCATCACTGAGATCGGTCTCACCGGCACAGAATTTCTTAAATCCTCCGCCCGTTCCCGCTATCCCTACGGTTACTTTCACATCGGAATTTGCTTTCTGGTATTCTTCGGCCACTGCTTCGGTAATTGGATACACTGTTGAGGATCCGTCAACTTTGATGACTACCTGCGATTTTGAGACCATTGGATTAGAAGCATTCTGTGGTGCCCTCTTAGCAAGAGCTTGTACACCAACAACCACTACTACTATCAAAACTAATGCGATTATTATTTTTTTCATAATATATATTTTTATCAAAAATATTTATTTAATGATGAGAGTGTACATCTCTTCGTTCTTTTCTGTCAATAAGCAAAATTACTATTACAAATTAGGCTCAAATCTTTATTTTACATCTTGCAATTTTGATTAATTTTGTATATATTA